>DASWEH010000143.1:0-4165 GCA_036394895.1 Anaerolineales bacterium | reverse complement strand
CGTGACGCCTGACATGCTGACTTGTGCAAAGTCGCTGGCGGGTGGAGTGCCAATGGGTGCGGTATTGATTGGGCATCATGTCAAAAATCTAACCGCGGGAGTCCATGGTTCGACATTTGGTGGAAATCCGCTTGCGTGCGCGGCAGCAATTGCAGCATTGAATGTTATGGAAGAGGAAGATTTGCCGCGTCAGGCGCTGGTCAAGGGGGCATATTTGATGGATAAGCTAAAACAAATTGAATCGCCCGCTATTCGAGAAGTGCGGGGAATGGGATTGATGATTGGGATTGAGTTGAAACACAAGGTCGCGCCGTCTATCAAGGCGTTACAGGAGAAGAAGATTATCGCTTTGAACGCGGGGATGACAGTCATTCGTTTGTTGCCACCGTTGGTAATTTCCTATCAGCAAATTGATCATTTGGTCGATATTTTGACTGAAGTTCTTGTAGCGGATTTGATGCCAGCAGAGGCATAGCGGATGGGTGAGTTTGATACTTTAGTTGGTTTGGTGTCTCAATATAGTCCATCAGGACAAGAGCGCAGGGCGGCAGAATGGCTCGTGAGGCGGATGAAGTCACTGGGCTATAACGACGCGTGCATTGATGAAGCGGGCAACGCGGTTGGTGTAATGGGAAAGGGACCGAAGCAAGTCGTTTTGTTGGGTCATATTGATACCGTGCCGGGGGAAATCAAGGTTGAACAAGATGGTATCTCGCTTTATGGACGTGGATCGGTAGATGCAAAGGGTCCGCTGGCATGTTTTGTGGATGCGGTAGCAAACGTCGGTGTAAAAGATGGCTGGCAGTTTGTAGTGATTGGAGCAGTGGAGGAAGAACGCGACTCCGAAGGCGCGCGCTTCATCGTAGATGAATACAAGCCAGATTTTGTGATTATCGGTGAACCGAATCAATGGGATCGTGTTGCGCTAGGATATAAAGGCAGCGCCTGGGCGAATATCATTGTAAGGCGTGGACAGGCGCACACGGCGAGTGGAGAAGAGACCGCGGCGGAAATGGCAGTGGAAGTATGGTTGAAGATCAAGGATTATGTTGATTCTTTCAACGCGGATAAGCAAAAGGTCTTTGATAAGTTATTAGTGACGTTACGTGGGATTGAGTCAGATTCAAGTGAATTCGAGCAATGGGCGCGTTTGAAGGTGGGAGTTCGCCTGCCCGTGGAAGTTTCGCCAGAGGATTGGTATACGATGTTGGAAGAGATTTTGGCTGATATGGAACTTGAACGCCTTGGATATGCTATTCCAGCATGGGCGTGTGAGAAAAACACACAGCTTGTAAGAGCTTTTTTAAAGGCAATCAGGTCTCAGGGTGGAGAGCCGCGTTTTGTCTATAAAACCGGAACGGCTGATCTGAACATTGTCGCGCCGGTTTGGAAATGTCCCGCTATGGTCTATGGTCCGGGGGATTCTGCGCTAGATCACACGCCGAATGAAAGTATTGCGTTCAAAGATTATACAAAAGCCGTAAGTGTATTGTGCTCTGTGTTATGCAATCTAGTAGGGGAAAACTGGCTCAACTGTTAATCGCCTCTTTCAAAGCTTTGTAGCCCTGATATAACGCTTCTTCCTCTTTGATGAGTAATAGGCTGTTCGCTGGTTTTCCTTCATTCACCCACAGATCGGAATAGAGCATGCCCATTGCTCGTTGATAAGCGGCTTCTTTGAATTTAGCTGATTCTGCGCCATAGACCTCCTCATACAGACACGCGACTGCATTGACCAGCTCTTGATTCTCGGCATTTCCGAATAATCTGCGGTGGATCACCCACCAGTTGACGTCTAGTTTCGCAGCGAGCGCTGTATCGAAGTCTTCTCCGTGAACCTTCTTGATGAATTGATAGAAACGTCTCATATAGGTTTCAGCCAATGGAATGTCGTTATCTGGAAACGGCGCAGCCGCGATTTCGGCACGTGCCACAAGGTAGGCCCCATAGACGGCCTGCAGCCATGAAAGCGCAAAGGCTTCTTTCACCATCGCGACCGAGACTCGAAACAGCTTCAACCAGTCCTTCTGATAATAGGCTACATAATTCTCTTTCTCATAATACGCCACTTTCCGGGGATCAAAATTACGGATGGGGTTGTCGGGTCTCATGACTAAATTACCTTTCCATAACGACGGTTGCAGTAGTTTGCTGAGATTGTGATCTGTTGCGGAGTTTGAGGAAAAGCACAGTTGCTAAAATCAGCGTCTCCACTGTTGAAGAGATGGCGAATGCCGCAGGGATCGCAACCACATCCATGCTGGGAAGCAGAATCGAAATTAGCAGGATGCGCGCGATGAGTTGACCACTATTGGTAAACAGCGGTGTCCGTGTATCTCGTAGAGAGATCAAACCACGCGTAATTACTTCCGTGGCAACGTATGCTGGAAGCGCGATCGCGTACGCGACCAGCACGCTAAACGTCAGGTCTCCGGCGGCGCTGGTAAACTCCCCGCGCTCGAACAGAATGCGAATGGTGGGCCGCCCAATTAATAACAACGCTCCAACGGCTGGGAGGGCAAGAGCAATGGCTCCTCCCAACGAACGCAACAGGATGCGACGCATTTCGGTCCAGTTTCCCGCCTCCGCCTGCGCTGCCAGCCGAGGGAAGGCCGCTTGCCCGATGGCTTGTCCCAGCAGTGCAATTGGCAAGCCAACCAGCAGGAAAGCGTTGTAAATGGCCGCCAGCCCCGCGGGGTTTGCTGCCCGGGTGGCATAGGATGTATCCACTATGAAGCCAGCATAATTGACGCTGACTGAAAGCCCATTGGGGATTAACAGTCGCACCACTTCGCGCAGACGCTGGTTTGCCAGATCAAATAACAGCCCAACACTGTATCCCTCTCCTCGGAGTCCTGGAGATAGTATCAACGCTTGTAATATTGCGCCACCGATCACTCCTACTGTTGGACCAAAAATACCGAGGTTCGGGAACAACTTCAGCATCAAGATGGAAGCGATCAGACTGACATTGTGGCTGACAATCGACAGCCCGGTCAATAGGAATTGATTGCGGCTATTTAATACCGCGGTCGCCACACTGCCCAACAAGAGGATCATAGGTTGGATCAACATGATCCGTGTGAGTCTCACCGTCAGGTCAGAAGTTTCAGAGTCAAAGCCGGGGGCCAGAAGGCGCGTGACCAATGCTGGAGTGAAGATCTCAACCGCAAGAATGAGCAGTGCGAAAACCGATAACAAGCAGGTCAACACAACACTAATCAAACGCCAGCCGGATTCTTCGCCTTCTTTTTGCCTGGCGTTTAGCAGCACCGGAATCATAGCGCTCGACAATGCTCCACCGGCAATCAGACTGAAGAGTGTATCCGGTAGGCGGAACGCTGCATAATAGGCATTCGCCTGCGGACTGACCCCAAACTGAGCATTGAAGAGTACCTGCCGTACCGCGCCTAATGCGGCAGAGAGGAAGAAGGATGCCATCAGAATGAAGCTAGCTTCGCCCACGCTGTACTCGCGTGTAAGCAAGTTCCTCAAACTAATGCTTCGCGGAATGGCAGGCCGAATCACCTGGACGCGCCGCAGGATTCCCGATGGTGCAAGTCGTATTTGCTCTAGTACATCCGAAGCCAGAGCAAACCCCATCCAGGCACTCTGTGCTAAAGCGGTGATACCCCCCAGTAAAACTTTTTGAGGTTTGGTCGTTTCAGAAGAAGGAATAGCCATTTCTGCGGTCATGAATCGTTACCTCCAGACAATAAAAGATTGACGATCATATTAAATACGAAGTACTGGCAGCTATACATTTCATTTGGATGGACTCTGACCGCGTATTAATGTGAGTCCCAGCCATATATACCATACTGGGTTCACAATAAATCCCTCCAGCAAAGCTGGGATAACAATAACGAGACTCGTCGCTTGAAGGATAACTAAGCGTCCGAGATAAAGGATAATCATCAAGATCGCTGAAAGAATTCCAAGATAGGCGAGCCCCTTGGGAAATCTTATTTCTTGAGTCATTAGCCAGGACAAAAGGAATAGACCAAGCCCTGCCACGCCGAAGGTCAGTAAGCCGCGCGGATCGATTGGATTGGGTAGATCAGCGTTGAGCGAGGCAGGTGGATGAAGCGCGTTGGCGAGATCATAACCACCATGGATCGCTGAACCGAGCGCCGCGCTGAGGGTAAGCAAAAGTCCAAGCAAC
>DASWEH010000142.1:0-16902 GCA_036394895.1 Anaerolineales bacterium | reverse complement strand
TAGCTATTTTTACGGAGTTGGATGAGGATCAAATGGATTTGCTGCGGCCGTTGTTCGAGGAGTTGTCGTTTCAGGCGGGTACAGTCATCTTTCAACAAGGCGAGGCAGCAGAATTTCTCTATTTGTTGATTAATGGTAGAGTTGATATGTCTTTTAAGCCTTACGATGGAATGCCCATAACAGTATCACATGTAGGAAAAGACGGTTTGTTTGGTTGGTCGGCAGTTGTTGGAAGCGAAAAATATACATCTTCAGCGATCGCAATTGAAGCTGTGAAGGCATTCCGTGTGCGTGGCAGAGAGTTGCGCGAGTTTTGCGTAGAACATCCCGAGGCTGGCAAAGTTATTTTGGAGCGCCTGGCAGATGAAGTCTCTTCCCGATGGAAAGATGCACATAAGCAGGTGAAGTCTATTCTCCTTCAGGGATTGAAGAATTAGTTGAATTGAGATACTGGGTGAGGGCAGGTAACACAGAAACGGGGACGCCATGGCGTCCCCGCTTCTGCGTTTATAACCTCCCATTTAGGAGGGACGATTGATAAAAAACCGCAAAACAAAATATCCACCTAAAATGATGAGCACGGCGGGCCACAAATAATCTGTGATGCCTCGATAAGGCGTTCCGAGCAGGGCACCAAATAACAAAAGAACCGTTCCGGGAATCAATGCCCACGAACGCGCATTTCCGCCAGGCAGTACCGCCACTAGAATGAACGTCAGTCCAAGCCCAAGGAAGAAGAGTCCGCCAGTAGCCAAATCACTGGTTGCATTATTGACAGATGAGACAATCCCAAGAGTGAGCAATACACCGGCAGGGATGATTGCCCACCAGCGCTGGGTATCGGTGAAATATACCCACCAGAAGCCAAGGCTGATCCCAGCAAAGAAGACCAGTCCATCATAGGCACCCAGCGATTCCGGCAGAAAGGATGAAACCGCAAGTCCCAGTAATGTAAACGCCGGAAAAGCTGCCCACCAGTTCTCACGATTGTTAATGAGCATATAGAGGAAAATCAATCCACCCGCGCCGAAGATCAATCCCCAAAATATGCTGCCACCATTGGAGATCACTCCCATAGCATCAAGCAGGGAAAGCAAGCCGCCTAGTACCAGCAGGATGCCAAGCAATAGTCTTGGGTCATAGCGTCGCATGACTATTCTCCTTTTATTTTATAGAAACCGAGCCAAGGCCCGATTTAATATTGATCTCTGAGCGGTCAGAGGCTGCGTCAAAATTGGAAGATTGGTAAATACCAGAATCCAGGCGCGGAAACCTGTTCGTATTGACATCCAATGCCATCACGCTGTCCTTCGTCCGGATGCGCGCCGCAGTGGTTTCAGGGATGCGAATGTTGATCGAAGCCGCGCCAGCTTCCACGTCCAAAAGAGAAACGCCATGCGCGGGCATTGTCACATTTGTGCTGCTGGCTCCTGTCTTTAGCGCAAAGCGCGTTGCCAGCACATCCCTCAAATCAATATTTAAGAAACTCGCACCCGACTCAACGGTCAGAAGGACCGGGATATTTTGCGCCAGTTGAAACCGCCAGACCCCTTGATCAGGGCCCAGAAACGGTACGAAGGAGGGACCCGCTTCAATTCGGACGTCAAGCCTGTCACCGTTTAATTGACTCGTTCGATTCATCCCAGCGGCAGATGTCCCAACCAGTGCTTGTCCTGCTGGCGCTCCACCGCTAATTTCAAGCTGACCTGCCCCATGCGCGAAGCGGTAGTTCACACTCTGTGCCGCGCCTAATGGAACGGAAAACGATTCTTCGGGAGAATTCGCAGGTTTCCAATAGACTCCGAGGATGATCCAGCCGCCGACAAGGATGAGCGCAAGCGGCCAGAAATATTGGAACACATTTCTAATGATGCCCTCTGCTTGGAGGAAGAGAAGGACTCCCACAAGGATAAGGGCACTTCCCCAAAAGATACTATCGCGTCTCATCTTGGCCTCGATATCCGCTTCCGCTGCGTAGAAATCCGCGGATCAGGATATACACACCCAACAGGATGAGGATGACTGCGGCTCCGTAATCACCCAAGATAGAAAGACCGCCGAAGAAGGTGGCAAAGACCAGGAATAGCAGCGTACTGATGACAATGAGGTTCAGTCCGTGGCTGATATTTCTGTGCGTGTGCTCCCCGAGTAACCCAGCCAGTATGGTACCCACTCCAACGAAACCAGGAATAAGTGCCCACATGTAGGACCAGGATCCATAATCGCCGGTTTGATTTTGATAGTACAAAATGCCACCGATTCCCGCGATAATGGAAGCCGGGATAGCCATCCCTGGCGCGCCGGTCAGCAAGCCAATGATGAGCACGAGCAGTCCTGCACCAATGGTCCACATGGGCCAGGTGAAGTTGTCTTCAATCCAGTTCTGTACAGCAGGGACTTGGCGGGTAACCACCAGCCACGCGCCGATCAATATCAGCAGAACGCCGAGAAAGAGATTAGTTCGATTTTGTCGCATGGGATTCTCCTTTTTGGGACGAAAGATTAATGCAATGAATCCAATCTCATTATACGAGGAATTCAGGCTGGGGTTTCAGAAAACTTATGGCTCGATTGTTCTACAGGACTGTTCCAACACATCTGGTTGAGTAGGAAGGCCTTCACATTCCACAGAGGTAACGATGATATCTGACCGATCAAACCATTCCTTTTGAGCGATCAAATCAAAGAATGCGTAGCGATAGACTAGTGTCACCGTAATTTTGACATCACCTGCATCTGGGACCGTAAAATAATAATCGCTTCTATCTTCTTGATCAGGAACTAAGCGGGTATCTGAATTTGATTTCGGTTCCACCCAGGCGTACTTGGTCTCATTCCAGTACGCCGCAGTAGGAGAGATATTCGTATCCTCCTCAACCAAAAGATTGGCAAAAATTTTCCCTGGTAAGCCTCCATAGGCTTTTATTCCAAGAGAATCCATGATTGGTCTTCCAATCCCTCCCCAATTTGGTATTCTTTCTCCTTCTACCTGTATAAGAGATGTTCCAAGTTGATCTTTGGCATCCACAACCAAAATTAGATGCCGCAGGGGTGAGTCAGTTGGGAATTTATGTCCCGCTTTTGTATTCTCCACCTTTACGATGACATTCAAAGAATTCTTTTTATCGGGTTCATATTTGAATTTTACGGCGACTTTTGCAGCACCCTTGACCATAAGCGGGATTTCTTTTCCTGATTTCTCATCGGTTCCAAAACTCATCATATTGTGATCGAAGTTCTGAAAACCTGGGTCGCTTTCTGAACACGCCTGTCGTTTAGAGGGTGATGAATCTTTCGCTTTAACATCCATGTGCGACATGTGGCAATCCTGACAGGTTCTATAGCTAGGGTCCGCAGGAGTCGCGGCAAATGGACTTGCTTTCCACTCCCCATAGGAATTGTAAATCATCATATCTCCAAATTTGCCATAGTGACAGGCCGCGCAGAATTCACTTTTGCTGAAGATAGATGAGCAAGCCAAATGATGGTTATTTGGAGTAGCTGAATCCCAGGTACGGATATTTGAAAATGGTCCAATCATAAAAACGCCATTATCCGGACGCAGAAATCTGAAGGAAAGAACACCAGGACGATCAAGAAAAGGAAGCTTGTTGTCATCTAAAATGACATCCAAAACTTTATGGCACACATCGCAAGTGATTCCCTCCCCTCGCGCACCTTCAGGGTTTGGGGATAAGGTTGACAGATCTAGGCTCGCTTCCGAAGGCGGTATTGCCGCAGGAACATGACAGTAAGCACAATTTCCAGATTGCTCTGGGAAATCCAACTTAAAGCCTGGGCCGTGATAACGATCATCAATTGCTGGAGGAACTCTCACTAGGTCATTATCAACGACTTTCCACTGAGTGGTTGGACTGCTATGTCCACTTAAATCGATCCCCTTATACATCGTTTCAAAATAACGCTGACCAAATATTTTGGCATGACCAGATTTCTGCCACTCACTGATTTCATCATAATCATTTCCTATCTGCCCATTATGACAGTTAATACAAAAACCGTTCGCTGAAATCCAGGAATAGTAAATGTTATCGTGACCATTCAATGGTGTAAGTTGAATATTTGGATCATTACAATTTCTCAATGCAACCTCATAGCCCTTTGCCCATGCAGCAATCATTTGCGTATTTTGATCGCATGAAAAAATCTTCAACCCTCCATTATCAAAATCATCTGCTTGGTTCGAATTGCTTATACGAACAACTGCTCCCTTCTCAATTTGCTTACCATTTTCATCCAGGACCGTAACCGGGACAGTTCCATCCGGAGGAGTTGGAGTAGGTTCTGCCGGTGGGGTCGCAGCAGGCACACATGAGATTAATGCAACATAAATTATGAGCAGGAAGCCAAAAGACATAGCCCGCCAAAATCTTCTTGAATTTGCCCCAATTACACTCATCAGATTTACCTCCTTGTGCTGAAGAGCATCCTGGTATTATGGACGATATTTGATTTTTTCGCAACAGGGTATTTGGGAGCTAAAGAACACCTTTAGCCAGCACTTCCAAACTTTCCAAGTCATCCAAATCCAGCCACTGCAACATGATGCGTTGCAAACCGACTTGTTCTAACTTTTTCAGTTGTTCCTTGACGGCATTTAGATTTCCCGCGACTACTCCATCCTGCTGTAATTGCTCAAGAGATTTCCCGCGTGCAGCGATCTTTTCTTTGAGAGTCGTATCATCTTTGCCAAATATACAACCAGTCATCATCGAACGCCGCACCGAATCAGGCTTTCTTCCTGCCGCATTGAGCATCTCGTTCAGCTTGGTATTCATACCAGTAAATTCCTGCGGCGTTAACATGACGCAGTTCCACTCATCCGCATAACGCACCACATAAGACAACGTCCGTTTGACGCCATTCCCACCGACCAGAATCCGTGGTCCACCGGGTCGCTGCGGGCGCGACAGGAGCGTTGCACCACGCAGTTGATAATATTGACCATCAAACGTGACCGGCTCATCGCTTCGCAGCAAACGAGTCACAACTTCCATTCCCTCGTTAAAACGTTCAAAGCGCGGGCTTGGTTCCAGTAGATCAAAGCCAAAAAGATGGTGCTCGCGCTTATTCCAGCCTGCACCAAGACCAAGCGTTAATCGTCCACTAGAAAGATCATCAACGGCAGAAGCCATGCATGCCGTGTGCACCGGATGGCGGAACGAGAATGGTGTCACTAATGAACCAAACTCGATGCGCTTGGTATTGCTCGCCAGCCACGTGAGCGATGTCCATAACTCAAGCGACTCAATATCTGGAGGATTGGAATTGGTGAAATGATCCGAGCGAAACAGCCCAACGAAACCTGCATCTTCAACAAGCCGGGCAATCTTCTGCCAGCGAGACCAGGTCAGTCCATTCTGACCTTCGATCATGATCGCAATTTCGAGCATAAAACACCTCTCCTTATCAAGCAAGCCTTGCGAAGGTTGTCATTTCATCAATGCCCCTGCACAACCGAACCTTCGCAAGGCTGATTCTCGGACTTTAACCACTTAATGCTGACAGTGCAAACCACTCCCCATTTTGTTTTGGATGTTCTACCTTGACTACCTTACGCTTCTCAACCAAGACAGTAATTGTCCGGGATATCAGTTCTTTTTGCCACCCGAACAGTTTGCTCACGTCGCGTTCCTGTGCCGCACCCACCGACTCAAAATAGAGTTCGACCAGTTTCCTGCGTGCTTCAGCCTCGCTGATAAATCTCGCTTTTTCAGCTAACTCAGGATAATGTCGCGTGACAATCTCGTAGATAAATGAATATTTCCAGGCACCTGCGTCAGAGACACCCACCGGCAAGATCTTGAAATCAGATTGTAAAACTTCGAGGGCCTTATTGAACTCAGATTCTTTGGCGTTCGTCAATTTTGCGGCGCGGCGCAAGTCAATGGTGTTGAGCGCGCCTTCTTTCAACAATGACTCATAGACCTGTTTTGCAGCTTGTGTGAGTCGACCCTCCTCATAAGCCAGCAGGTAATCTTCTTCTGGTGAACCATAATTTTCCGATAATGCGTAAAAATACGGAGCAATCTCCAATGAGATCATAGTGGCTTTTTTACGAAGAATCTTTGCGTAATACCAGGTCTTCTTTCCAAGCGCGTTGTCCTTCCAACCCCAGGTGATGTGACCGGGGTCATCATGCTTGTCAGCGACAACTCTGTCGCCAGCAACGGCTGTCCATAGGCTGGGCAGGTCAATCCCTTTGATGGGCCAAAAATAGATGAAGCCGCGCGTGTTGACGAATTCAAGAGCAGCTTTTGGGGAGGTCACGCGCGGAGAGGGTGGCCAGCGAAAGGTCCGGGCGCGATGCGAGTTTAATTTTTTCAAATCCAATTGGGGCATGAGTTGATTATATAATACCCCGGTCACAATTGCGCCTTCCACAGCGTAAGAAAGTGCAATTGTGACCGTGAAGGGTATAATCTGCCCTTATGCGCGTACTATTTATTTTTATGGATGGAATCGGTTTGGGAGAAAACAATTCTGAGACGAATCCATTTGCGCGGGCAAAGATGCCAAACCTGAACAAATTGCTGGATGGAAGGTCCTTGCTAAAAGATGCCGAGCCGTTTCATGGTGAGCAGGCAACTTTATTAGCAGTTGATCCTGCGGTGGGCGTGGGTGGACTTCCACAATCAGCAACGGGACAAGCCATTTTGTTGACAGGTATCAATATTCCTGCCGAGTTGGGCTATCACTACGGACCCAAGCCAAACCCTGAAGTCGCCGCGTACTTGAAGGAAGCCACGCTGTTTTCAAAGTTTGTAAAAGAGGGCAAGAAGGCTACATTGCTTAACGCCTACCCGCCACGCTATTTTCACGGGATCGATTCGGGCAAACGCTTGTATTCCTCCATTCCGCTTTCGGTGATCAACGCAGGACTTCCGCTTTTCAAACATGACGATCTTCTTGCAGGACGCGCGCTCTCCGCAGATTTCACTGGCGAGGGATGGCGAAACATGTTAGGGTTTACCGATGCACCGGTGATGGAACCACATCAGGCGGGCCGGAAACTTGGTGCGCTTGCGAAGGAATACGACTTCTCTTTATTTGAATACTGGGCAAGCGACTATGCCGGTCACAAACAGGAAATGGACAACGCGATCCATTTGATGGAAACGTTCGATGGCACCCTTGGCGGACTTGTAGAAGACTGGGACGATGACGGTCTAATTTTGGTCACATCCGATCATGGCAATATGGAAGATTTGTCCACACGAAGGCATACTGATGCAGATGTTCCCGCCCTAGTAATCGGTAACAAATCTGCTCGAGATGAATTCACTCGAGAGATGAAAGATTTAACTGATATCGCGCCTGCGATTTGGAAAACGGTGATGAGAGAATTATAGGATGGGTTTGTAACCCGCCAGTCAGGCTACCCTCATCAGGGCGCTACGCAGCAAGCCTGGCCTACACAAAGCGCATAAAGACTTGATTGCCAAGCAAACGTCCGCGTTTGGTCAATTTGATCGACTCTCCGTCCCCCTCCAGCAGACCAAGATGAATCAGTTCTTCCATCTCTCCACCATAGACATCCATCAACCCGCTTCCAAACCTGGACTTGAAATCTGCAGCTGAAACCCCAGCTTCGACGAGGCGGAGATTGTTCAACATGTATTCAGACATGTCATCTGTTAGAGTCTGTTTGTGATGATTGACAGTTACGGGCGATAAAGGAAATTCGATCTTCGATACTCGAGGATCGAGATTTGAAAGTCGTTCAATGTACGTTCTAATTCGTAAGACGTTTGAATAGCGATAGCCATTGGCATATCCATGCGCACCCGCGCCGAAAGCGAGATAGGGGAGACTGCGCCAGTATTGGAGGTTGTGGCGGCAGGCAAAAGTGGGAGTCAAAGGTCGAACGTCAAACGTCGCATTTTGACCTTTGACTTTTGACGTTTGACCATCCAACGCCCAATTGCTAATCTCGTACTGAACATAGCCATTTGCTTCGAGAGTTTCACTCGCCCATTCGTACATGTCGGCAGCGAGATCGGGATCAGGGAGTGGGAGCAATCCTTTGGATGACCATCTTCCAAACGGCGTGCCGTGCTCGAGGGTCAGGGCGTAGGCGGAGATATGTTCGGGGTGCAGATCAAGAATCCGCTGGACAGTGGTTTGCCAGGTTTGAAGGGTTTGTTCGGGCAAGCCGTAGATCAAATCTAGATTGAGATTACTAAACTCAGCTTTGCGAGCCAAAGTTACGGCTTCAATCACGTCAAAGAAGTTGTGGGCACGCTCAAGCATCCGCAGTTCTTCAGTATTCGCGGATTGGACGCCATAACTAATGCGGTTAATTCCGATCTTTTGCAATTTGAACAAGTTTTCATAGGAAACGGTGCCTGGATTGGCTTCGATGGTGATTTCAATATTATCAGTCAAATTGAAGTTGGCATGAATAGATCTAAAGACTGCTTCAAACTGTTCTGGCGAAAGGAGGGAAGGAGTTCCACCGCCAAAGAAAATAGTATGTACGGTAGTTGGATCGTTGAATAGTTGAGTAGTTTGGTTTCCAACGAATTCAATCTCGCGAATCAAGGCATGAACATAGGCAGGAATCAAATCCTCTTGGCCCGCGTACGTGTTGAAATCACAGTAGGCGCAGCGATGTGTGCAGAACGGGATGTGGAAATAAAGGGAGTGATTCAGTGTCATGATTCAGGTACCAGGTTATTGCCTCGCCATGGCAAACCAATCAATAAAGCAAGCGGACCAAGCAGGAGAATCCACATGGCGGTTTGGAGGCCGAATTGGTCAGCGAGGAAGCCGATGAGGAAGGGAAAGAACTTTGCAAGCGGAGCAGTGACAGAACCAATCGCCATGAGACTGGCGCTTTGACCAGGCAGGCTTGAGTATAACCGTCCCTGCAAAATGGGATACCAACCAGTGTTGAACAGATTGACAGCGATCACAACGATCAGTTTAGGGATAAAACCTGGCATAAGCAGAAAAATAGCAAAGGCAAAGAGTTCCATGAATGCTGTAATGCGCAGGAATTGAATAGAGTCTTTTTGACGATCAATGAAAGGAATAAAGAGAAAGTCGGTGATGAGGCCCATAGCAAGCCAAACAGTCACTGCAATGCCTGCCTGCGCTTCCGTGGCACGCGCCACATCCACGAAATATAAGGCAAGATAGCTGAACAAAACATCCATCATCAAATCTGCAAATTCGAGCAGGAGGAGCCAACGCCACACTTCCACGCGTTTGAGAGATGCGAAGGCAGCGCGAAATCCATCGAAGACCACGCGTAGAGATGGGAAGGACGAAGTGGAAATAGGATCGGGAGGTAAATATCTTAACGCCGCGAGCAGGCAGAGGATCGAAAAGGAAGCGAGGGCGGCATACGTCCCGCGCCATCCTAGTCCAAAATAGACAAAGAGTCCTAGAAGCAAAGGTCCTGAGAGAACTCCTAATGAGCCCGCAAATGTCCAACGTGCCATATTTTGTTCATGACGCGCCGTATCGGAATCCATCAAGTTTGCCTGCGATAAACTGACGAACGCGCCGGAGGAGGGAAAGAAAAGGATGAAAGAGGCAAGAAGAAAGAGGAAAGAATAACTTGCGCTCGTCATGAATAAGGAGAGGCTGAAGAGGATTCCACCTACAATGATGAGGGCGCGGCGCTTCCAGACATCACCGAGAATGCCAATGAAAGGTTCGATGAACGCGGCAATTATGCCAGGCAAACTAAGTAGTAAACCAATTTGAGTGTAGGTCAGGTGGAGGTCATTGCGAAATAAAGGCCAAGCTGTCTCACCTACGCCAAAGACAAGTTCATCGATAAACTCAATGAGGAGATAAATCATATTTATTTGCGGAAGCCAAACAGAGCGAGATTATAGTGCATACCCTCAAATGTCATAATCATCTTTAAAATGAGATGACATTTTTATGATGAATAAAAACTTATAAAAAGATTGACATCCCGACAGGACATAGTATAAATGCCCGACCAGAGTCTGTCCGAAGACTGTTTCACTCGTTACGTAAGGCACACATCTTGCGGATCGTTTTGAAATAAAAAGTTCGTGTTTTCGGATGGGTTCTTTCTATTTTTACCGCCTGACTCACAAATAACTAGACTTTTTCCATGGATTTGCAGGTCGAAATTCAATATCAAGTTTAGTGGATCAGGCGGCACTTTGTAACCCCTGGAGGTGTGAGTGAACGCGACTTTGAAATTGGGAGAGCACTTTATTTTCGATCTCTCCAACTGCAACCATGAGATTCTCATGGATAGCGAGCAGGCATACTCGCTGTTTGCGCAAGCCGTCCATGAAAGCGGCTTGACGGTTGTGGACGAGGGCTTTTACAAGTTCAGCCCACATGGCTTTACCTGTTTTTTGCTTCTCGCAGAGTCGCATGCAAGTTTGCATGCCTGGCCCGAATACGATTATTGCGCCATTGATCTTTTTACCTGTGCGATCGGCAAGGATATGATGCCATTGATCCAACGCATTAAGGAATCGTTGGGCGCGGGTAATTTTGCGCTTCGCAAGATTGACCGTGAAGCGGAAGTTGAAAAAATCCCGTTTTCGCTATAGGTTTTTATCCACAGGATTGCTTCGCTTATGAGCATTTGGTTTACTGAGGAGTTGCATCCTTATTACCGCAAGGGTCTGCGAATAAAACGAATCCTTGCAGATGAACAAACCCAATACCAACATTTGCAATTTGTCGAAACCGAGTTTTTTGGCAATGCGATGATCCTGGATGGAATCATCCAACTGACCGAGCGCGACAATATGGGTTATCACGAGATGATTGTCCATGTACCGATGCTGGCGGTTGGGCAGCCAAAGCGCGTGCTCATTGTCGGTGGCGGCGATGGCGGATCGTTGCAGCAAGTGCTGCGATACCCCTCGGTGGAGGAGGCAGTTGTTTGCGAATTGGATCAACGCGTGGTAGACCTTTCGCATGAATATTTCGCCGCTTCTTTCGGGGATCCGTGGGCTGATCCGCGTACCAAATTGCTTGTGCGCGATGCCTTCGGCTATCTTGAGGAAAATCCCGGTCAGTTCGATGTGATCATCTCGGATACGACCGATCCGATTGGGATGGCAGAGCGTCTGTTCTCCGATGAGTTCTACAAGCTGATAGTGCGCGCCCTCGTCCCTGGCGGAGTTGCAGCCACGCAATGCGAACAGCCTTTTTTTGATACTGCCTTGATCAAAGAGATTTACAAATCCGCCAAAGCGCTGACGGAGAATCCCGCGTACTATTATGCTAATATCCCCACCTACCCGGGCGGCGGGATTGGCTTTATGTATGTCTCTGATACACCCTGGGAAAATGGATTGACGACTCCCATGCCGCCGGGAGTGAACAATTACATCAATCCTGAAATTCATAAGGCGGCATTTGCACTGTCTGAATTTTTTAGAAAGGAATTGTATGGGTAACACTCTAGGTCACGCTTTCAGCATGACCTATTTGTTTCTGATTAATTACTAAGCAACAAGCGTATAGGTGAGATGAAAGTCATTGAGGAATATAGGCGACACTATTTCACTCACACCAAAGACAAGTTCGTCAAGAAATTCAATGAGGCGGTAGATCATGCTCGACAAGCAACACAGAAAGTCCGACTCTCATACGAACGGAAAGCCAGACCTTCTGTGAGTTGGCTGAGTTAGTTCTTAGGACTCTCCTCCACACTCTTGGCCGTAGTTTCGACGATTGCAGGTTGTCCATTCCTAGATTCGCTAGGAGGTAGAACCTGTGTAACGCGTTGCTGAAGTGAAGGCTCGGATCGGTTGTAATAACGTTTGACGCTATCCAGCGTATCCTTGCCTTGCTGCAAAATGCCGACCAGCGAGTGTACCGGATACGATCCACTGCCGATGATTAGACCGGTTATAAACACGTCAATTCGCGCGGGAACCATCCCAACACCTAACATTGCAAACATTTGTAGCTGGCCCAGCGCAGCGATGATCACACCCAGCATCAACCCGACAATAATTGAAGCAGCCGCCTTAGCGCCGGTATAGCTATCGGAGGAAGTAACCCCGGCTAAATTTTCTTCCGCATCCTTTAGGCGCTGCTGTGCCAAACCCATCATCTTGTCGGCTGTACCCATCCTCGTCTGCATTTCCTTGGTGAGTGCAGAAGCAGAAAGCTGACCAAGCTGAATATTTTGCAGTTCCAAGTTGTATTTTTCGGAGACCTCGGCTAGAAACTGGCGAGCCTGCTTTACTTCAGTCTCCGCACTTTTGAGCCAGCGCAATCCGCGGCCCAGATAAGCAACCATCGTACGCCAACTGCCTTCGATGACGTTAAAGGCACTCTCTAGTGTACGTTCGACTGCAGCTGCAGCAGCTAACACCGGCGCTAAAACTACTGCCATGGTCGTACCCACATCTAATTGGGCAACCGGGGCTTTGGTAATCGGCGCGATAGCCAAAACCCAGACCATAAGTGCTAGCCATAGGATGATGATTACCGCGACCAAGATGCGAAACCAATTTCGCATCTTAAAGAATTGATTCTGCTCATCCCAATTTGGGATGCCGCCTTGGAGCAACTTGGGCTGGACACCTTCAATAGTACTCATATCGAATCTCCTTTGAATTCAACGGATCTAACACAATAAAAGAACATGGCACGGCATTTGAACAATCAAGTGCTACTAAACCTCCTGAACTTATATGAATAGGCGATAACTTGACACGATTATAAATCTGCATAACACAACAAGGCTAACTTTTGAGTGAGAACGACTAGTGACCCCAGCATTTGAAGCGCGCCACAAGCACAGGTGGGATTTCGCTGAAATTTCCTCCCCATCCCAATGGAAAGGTTTGGGGCGATTCGGATGGGAAGGCGCGTTCTTCGAAGCCATCCAGCACGAATCCATTTTGGAAGCCAAGGTTGAGATAATATCGCAGGGGACGTTCGAAGTACATCTGCGGTTTGGGCTGGTTGCGGAGAGCCAGTCCCTTTGCCTGATAGGGTGTCATGTAGCGCGAAATTTTCACAGAGTAGACAGTTTTGATCTCGCCTTCAATATCCATTTCCTCAGCCACATGCATGGATGAAGCATTATTGAAAGCCGGGTGAGTCAAAGAAAAGACAAAGGTTCCATTTGGCTTGAGGAGTCTAGGCAAAACTCGAAACAAGGTTTCGATATCCGCCATGTCGAAGAGTGCCATGTTGGAGAGGGCTGAGTCGAAGGTCTGTTCACCCAACGAGAGTAATTGCTGCTCATTTGTCGCATCAATCACGTGATACGTAATGAGAGAATTAGGATTCTCACGGGCCTTGGCTTTCTCGATGAGGTTTGCGGAGAAGTCGAATGCAGTCACTTGCGCGCCGAGTATAGCGAGCCGGCGGGAGGTCAGTCCATTGCCGCAGGCAATATCCAGGATGTGTTGACCAGCCAAGGGCGTCGCGCGGGGCGAAGTCGAAGCGTCCAGAAACGAAGCGAGAACGGGCCAGCACAGGAGGTTGAAGAAGTCGTTGCCTTTGTTACCCATGCGTGAATCCCAGACTTCCGCATTGGCTTCCCAGGCATCATGGGTAAATTGGTGGTAATTGTCGGTCATATGTAACTGTTTTACCATAAAAAAGAAATGATACCGCTTGACATATCAGGTAGAATTGCCTGAAATATCAAAGGTGATCCATGGCAAAACTCTTCGTTTCATACTCCAGAAAAGATTCCGTTGCTGCCCATAGGCTAATCGAAGTATTCAAATCCATCCAACAGGACGTCTGGGTGGATTGGGAATCCATTCCGCCAGCCGTGGACTGGCTCGAACAGATCTTTCGCGGCATTGAAGAATCCGACGCGTTCATTTTTCTCATTAGCCCAGACTCGATCGCGTCCGAAGTCTGTAAAGTGGAAATCAACCGCGCCGCGCAGAATAACAAACGGATCATTCCCATCGTGTTGCGCGATGTTCAACCAAAGGACTCTCCTGAGAACATCCGCAAATTGAACTGGACCTTCATACGTGAGAACGATAATTTTGAAGAAGGTCTGGCAAAGGTCAAGACCGCCATCGAACTTGACCTGGATTGGCTGGAGGAGCATCGCCGCTTGCAAGTCCGTTCTCTGGAGTGGCATCGTAAGAAGGATCCCAGTCTGTTGCTACGCGGCAGGGATCTGCGTAATGCCCGGCATATGGTTGCGACAGCAACCGCAAAGGACCCAATCCCTACAGATCTGCAAAAGACTTTTATTGAGTACAGCCTGCGAAGTGAACGAAACCGAACCATCACATTGCTTGCGACCGGATTTGCAGTGATCGCCCTGGCTGTCTTGTCTTTGCTTGCCACTCAAGCAAGGGATCAGGCGGTTCTGGCACGAAATGATGCTCAGGTCCAGCGGAATCGTGCAGAAGCGAAATCAACGGAAGCCATTGGGTATGCAAATCTCGCGGCGACGAACGCCGAGGACGCCCGAGCGAATGAACAGATCGCCAGGACACAGGAAGCCATTGCCAGGGAAAGCGAACAGATTGCAGAGGCCCAGCGGAGCGCCGCCCGGGCACAGATCTTTCAGAGCCGGCCTGGAGAACTTTATACGAGTACTCTGCTTGCGATAGACTCGATGCGCAGAAACCCCTCTGATGAGGCGGAGGAAATCCTGCGCACGAACGTGAGCCTGCTGCCCCTTCCAGTCGATCAGGTCTCACAGGCTGGGCAGATCAATGCCATTGCGTTCAATCCTGATGACAACAGCAGTAACACCTTCGTCACCGCGAGCGCGGATGGCACAACCTGCGCCTGGCGGATTGAGTCGAAAGAGGTAAAACAGCTCTTTTGCACACTTCCTGGCCTGCCAAGTGTAAATACCGCGGCATTCAGCCCGGATGGTTCCTATATTGCAATGGGGGATGAATCCGGTCTCGTCCAGATCTTGGACCCTAAGAATGGAGACGTGCTGCACGCCTATCGGCGTGTTCCACAGACATCCGGTCGAATCCTACTCGTGGATACAAAAAATGAAAGTTCGCAGAACGACGCTCTGGCGCAAATACCGGTTCGAACAATAAGCATCGAGCCTCGCAGTGGACAGCAAGTGGCAGTCGCCTACAATGATGGTCAGATCCCGGTCTTCAACCCGAATAACGGCAGGATCAGCGCTCCGTTGTCGATCGGCGGCAGACCAAACGTTTTGGGTTTCACTCCAAACGGTCGCTGGCTAGTTGCAGGCTCAAGTTCCGAAGGTGGTCGTGTGTCTGTTTGGGATTTAAGCAGTGGCGATGATCCATTTTCACTCTCAGATCATAGAGATGGAGTCCTGGCGATTGCCTTCAGCTCAAAGGAAAACAGGGTAGTGACCGGCGGAAACGATAATAGCGCGGCGATGATCAGTCTCGGCTCGAAAAAGCTCCTTTTTCGCGTCCTAAACCAGAATTCAGTCAGGGCCCTGGCCTTTAGCCCGGATGGTTCATGGTTCGTCACGGCCTCCGACGATCATCGGATTCGGATTTGGGATACCTTGACCGGCAATGAACGGCTTGGCATGTCACAGGATGGCATTGTGACCAGCATGGTGGTCAGTCCAAACGGTCAATGGATCGCGACGAGCGGCCAAGACAGAACAGCCCGAGTGTGGAACGTTGCAACCGGCGCGGAAATCTTCCAGATCTCTCTGAAGGCCGCTGGTTCTGTGCTCGCATTTAGTAATGATGGCAGCTATCTGGTTTCCACCGATCAAAGTGGGGCAATCGGTGTCTGGGATATGTCTGTGATGGCTGTTCCGCAAGTATCCTTGCGGTTCAGCGGAATCGTGGATCATGTGCAATACAGCCCATCCGGAGAACGTATTGCCGTCTCAGCAGGAAATCGTCTGTGGCTGCTGACCCCGGATCAGGAATCCGGACTGAAGGAAAGTAAGCCTGGCGACTCAACCTTTACATTCAAATCGGACATAACGAACCTCATCTTTAGTCCCGACTCGAAGGTCTTGGGGATTCTCACAGAAGGGAGGCAGGCTGCCATTTGCAGTGTCGCGAATTGTAAGCCGAAGGTGACCGAGGCCTCCAGCGTGCAATCCATTGCATTTTCACCGGACAACCAGCGGTTCATTACCAGTGCACTGGACGGCACCGTCCAGGCATGGGATGTAAGCAATGCGAAAATGATCGAGAACCCGAGTGAGGAATATCCGCAAGCCTTTTCACTGGCGACCAGTTCACGGTATTTGGCGCTGGGCTCAGAAGACAAAATTAACTTTGTGGGAGTGGATGGTGATGGTGGCATCCCTCCAGTCGAAGCCCCGGGAAAGGATGCCCTGCTCGTTTTTAACGAGGATGGTTCATTGCTTGCTTCAGCGAATCCGGCAGGGCGGATTGACATTTGGAAAGTTCAAAATGGTCAATTCACCCCTCTATCTTCGTTTATCAAGGAGCAGGCTGTCTCACTGGCATTCAACCCGGAAGGAACGCGGCTGGCTGTAGGAACAGCCAAGAATGTTTTCCTCATGGATGTTTCCAGCGGAAAAGAGGTCGCCCGCATCCCTCACACGGATATTGTAAATGGCGTTTCATACTCACAGGACGGAAAGTACCTGGCAACTGTCTCTTCCAAGGTGCTTCAACTCTGGGAGACTGCAAAACTCCGGCGGATCGAAATCAAAGGCGAAAGCAAGGAATTGATCTCAGCGGCGTGCTCCCGTCTGTTCGAGAATTTGAGTCGGCCTCAATGGGAAACATTCTTTGGGAGTGAGGAATATCAACCTTTGTGTGAGAATTTGCCGGAACCGCAGGAATAAATTAGGCGAGACCTGGTCATAAATCAAATGGCCTTGATAAATGCCTTCAGGCCGATATTGAGGTCCAGGTCATGCTGAAAGCGATAAAGCAAAGCGAGTTGGTAAACGAAAATAGCACCTAACGCGAAGCGTTGTGTGTTGAGTAA
>DASWEH010000141.1:0-9201 GCA_036394895.1 Anaerolineales bacterium | reverse complement strand
TGATCGAGGCCGCAAAAAGACGATAGGCAGAAATCATGTTCGCCCCCAACCGTTGCATGCCAATAATCAAAAATGTCAGTGGGGCAATAAAGCCGATGGCTGTGAATATCGTTTTCTGCACTATCCTGATTCTATGTTCGTCATTCACTAGAATATTTGCCAGCATTACAAATGCTGCGAGTGACCAGTATCCGTTATACGTAATAAAGCAAAGGAAACTCAAGCCGCCACAAATCACTGAGGTTTGCGCGGTCTGATTCCGTGTGAGTGCAATATACAAAGCCAAAAGTCCGAATGACATGGCCATGTCATAGGGAAATAAGTGTCGGGAGTAATACAGGAGGGAGAGGCAGGACGAGGCAATGAATATCGCATAAAGAGCCTCCTTTGAAGAAGGAGCGAAACGCTGGGCGAGTAAAAAGATAAGATAAAGGTTTAGGACAGAAAAAAGGCTAAAAAAAATTGCGGGGAATACCAAGCTTGTGTCAACAATGTGCTCCAGCAAAGCAGGTATGATTCCAATCACCTTGAACCCAAGGTGTTCCGGAGAAATGGTAAATTGCCTTAGTGCTTCTCCAAATTGATTTTGTAACAGAAATCGAGCAGCATTCCGGGAAACTTCGTAGCGGGTTTCATCTGAAATATAGTATTGCCCTCCACGGAAGATAAGGATCCACCGCAGGATAAGGGAAATCAAAAGAACACTCACCACAATCCAAGTGTGGTGAGGTCGAAAAGTTCTTGGATAATTTGTTTTCATACTAAGTCTAGACAGGACAGACTTAAGTATAATCCTCCAAAATACACTCTGATGGAGTACCTAACCTTCTACTGTATTTTTCCCTTTTCTGAGTTACGATGGACTTTATAAAAGACGTCCGGGTCAGCGAGGAATGCGCCGAGACAAGATTCGGTGCAGAGGTAGATCGTCTGGCCGCGATATTGGACGCGCGGAAAATAGGCCGGATCAGTGTCGCGGAATTTTCGACCGCATAAGGTGACGAAGCGAGAATATTTCTTTTGTGAAGAATTTTTGGTCATAATCCTAAAGCCTTGCGAAGGATGGGTTGTCAAAACCAAATCTAAAGAGAAAACCTTCGAAAGACTCTATTGCACTTCTGCGATGAAGACCTCGAAAGGATTGATGGTCAGTCCGCGCGGCGGTTTGGTTGTCTTTAGACGTTCGGCGCTGGAAAACAAGATTTGCAAATCATGACCTTTGATTTCTTTGGTGCGCGAAAAATCCAGTTCCAGCTTCTTTGCTGAGAAGTTCAAAGTAATGAGAACCGTCTGTTCGTCCGATTTGCGGAGGAAGGCGAAATAATCTTTGGCTGTGTTGTTCAGCGGAATATATTCTCCTTCGATCAGGGCAGGTGAACTTTTGCGCACCTGTAATAGGTGCTTATAGTAATTCAACAGGGAACTGGGGTTATGCTGCTGATCCCGAACGTTGATGCCATTTCGATAGTCGGGATTGACAGGCAGCCATGTTTCCACATTGGCGGGAGAAAACCCAGCATTAGGCTTATTAGACCACTGCATGGGTGTGCGATTCTTGTCGCGGGTCATGGCGGCAGTGCGTTGCATAGCCTCGTCCGGATGTACGCCCATGTCGGTGACAATGGCGTGGTAATACCAGGAACCCATGGTGTCTTTCACCTGATTGATGTCGGTGAGCATGTAGTCGGTCATACCGATCTCCTCGCCGTTATACAGGAAGGGCGTGCCTTTGAGAGTCAACACCAGCGCGGCATGCAGGCGCGCTAACGCGGCGTCGTGTTGTTTGTCTCCATAGCGGGTGTGGATGCGCGAACAGTCATGGTTGCCGAGCGTGTTGCAGGGCCAGCCTCTGACCGGAAGTGCATCTAGCTGAGTCAAACGCTGCTTCTGGTTGCGACGGATGTGGCTGGGTGTGAGCCGTTCTGTCCGCATCAGCGGAAAGTTGAACACGAGATGCAATTCATCATTCCCATTTCCCATATAGGCAATGTTGTCATCTTCGCCAACCAACATGCGATCCCCATCGTATTCGTCGAGGATGGCGCGCAGTTCTTTCATCAGTTCGTGCAAGCCGGGTTGTCCCCATTGATTTTTGAACATGTCGTGCCAGTATTTTTCAATCTTCTTTTTCTCAGTTGGGGTTTGCGCCAGCTCAGAAGCGCGTCGCAGTCCAGCCAAATTATAGGGAACATTATGTGAGGTGAGATTCGCATCTTCGTAGATTGTGCCGATGGCGTCGAGACGGTAGCCATCCACGCCGAGATCCAGCCAGAAGCGTACGGCATCCCACATCGCTTTTTTAACCTCAGGATTGTGCCAGTTGAGGTCAGGCTGCTGCTTCATGAAATAGTGATAATAATATTGATCGCGTTCAGGAGCATAGGTCCAGGCCTCGCCATCGAAGCAGGACTGCCAGTTGTTCGGAGGCATCTCTGCCCAGACATACCAATCTGCTTTGGGATTGTCGCGGCTAGATTTTGACTCAAGGAACCAGGGATGTTCATCGGAGGTGTGGTTGAGCACAAGATCCAGAATGACCCGTATGTTCCTTGCGTGTGCTTCGCGCAAAAATGTTTTGAAATCCTCAAGGGTTCCATATTCCGGTGCGACATTGGTGTAGTCCGAAATGTCGTAGCCACAATCCCAGTTGGGGGAGGGGAAATGAGGCGATAGCCAAATGGCATCCACGCCCAGATCAGAAAGATAATCAAGCTTTTCGAGGATGCCTTTAAAATCACCAATCCCATCCCCGTTGCCATCCGCGAACGAACGTGGATAGATCTGATAAAAAACTGCGGTTTGCCACCATTTCAAATCGGTCATTGTGTACCTCTATGAGTTTTGAAGTTTCCCAACAACTTTCACACAGGGTCTCGAAAAAACATCTTCCTGATGAGGGGCATCGGGAAGTTCACTGGTCAAATCCTGCCCCGCGAAATGCAATTGCTCATGTAGATCCGTTCGCCATTTGGGGCAATCGGTCACATCATAAACGACGCCGTGATAGGCAATAAATTTTCTTGTGCCGCGTTCACCAGTGTTGCGCTTCAAATCCACTTGTGTGACGATGTCCTCTGGGATGTTCATGCGGCGAATTATACAGGGTAGAGCCGCGCAATCAAGAAAAACCTCCTGCATTCGCAGGAGATTTCTTATTTGTACTTTTCAGCTATTTTTTTGATGACCGTCATATTCCGCGTTGTCCCCGGCATCTTAAGAATTTTTTCAACGAAATTATTGGAAAAAATAGATTTTCCCGGTCATATCGCAGGTTATATACCTCACGCCCTTTGACCGCGAAATCATCTGCATCGCTTTTGAAGGATAGCAAGACCTGCTGTTGTCTTTTGTCAGGCTTTTCCTTTAGCAAGGCAACATGCACGGTCTCATCTGCTTTTGCCGTGAATGGACTTTTGCCCGCAATGGCTCGGACTTCCCGAATCGTTCTCACGAAGAGCGGGGTCTTATACCCCGTAGCTTTTTCAACCTGACTCTCGATCTGCTTTTCCAGGGAGGCAGTGTCTTCTTCCTCCGTTTCAAAAATAACATTTCCGGATTGGATGTATGTTTGTACGTTTTCTAGGCCGAGCGCCTCGAATATTTGCTTGAGGTCTGTCATTTTGATGATTGTATGTCCGCCAACATTGATCGCGCGGAGAAAGGCAACATATTTGGTCATCGGTTTTATGAAATCGATTTCTTATTTGCTGAGCTGCCTATTTAGTGAATAACAAACATTTGATCGAATCCCCCGATCACAAAAATTTCCCGGATATGATCATTGCAATTCCAAATGCTTAACGTTTTGTTCTTTGCAAAGGCTCTTTCTTGAAGCTTCAATAACGAGCGAATGACGGAGGAATCGATAAAAGTTGCATCGGTCATATCGACCTGTATTTCTTTGGCTGCATCTACGCTGAGAGCCAGGTCAATTGCTTCGCCTAGATTTACTTGGGTCGAAAAGTCAACATCGCCAGATAAAACAATCCGGGCAACCTCTCCTGTAATTTCAACTTTTGCAGGCATGATGCTCTCTCTTCCTCTAAAGGCATATTTTTTGAAGGCTGGAATAATGCTATTATAAAGAAAAAACCCCTATTTGGGATATACAGATTAATCCCCCATAATGGTCTTCTCAAAGTCGCTGGATAAAACCCTCTTTTTATACACGGAACACGTGGACTCTTTCTAGGAAAGATCGACGCTTCGCGGTCCGTTCAATCCACGAAGTCCGTGTACAAAGGGCCGAACTTCGGATCCTAAAAAAACCATGATGTCCCATCCATCGCACGAACGGTATAACGCGCTGGCTCGGGGCAAAGTTATAGAGATTTAGGCTGCCTTTGTAATCTGAACAGGAAGACCAAGAAATTTGCTATATTGTTGCGTCGCTGCGATGATCGCTTGATTTTGGTCTTTCGTCAGCGTAATGAATGGGACCAATTCGATCAGTACTTCATTCTTCTTTATCGTACGTTTCCATGTTCCCACAACTTTTCCATCGATCACAATCGTGTATTGAGCGAGAAAACTTCCTCGCGCATCCAATTTATCGGTGTGCAAGATATTAAATATCGCCCTGCGGTCTGTATATCCAACGGTATATTCGTCATAGTCGGGTAACAAGTGTACAACTGGAGATGTCTTCCCTCTGGATGTAGAGGTTACAAACCAATAGACTTGATCATTGATCACTTCTTGCTCCACCTGAGATTTTACGAATTCTATCCCTTTGCGAGCATCGGTCATTGTGAGTCCTGACCACCATACAAAATCCTGTAACGTTGCGGGCCCATGACCTGTGAAATATCGTTTGGTTAGTTCTGCTAATGCCTCATCTCGTTCCAGTGTTTTGGCTTGTGGGGCGCGCTCCTCCAATAATGCATATGTAAATTGCTTGCCTCGTCGTGCACCGCTGCAAATAACTCCATCCAATTCAGCATGCATCATGATATGGCCCAATCGTAATCCATCAGTTTTGACGCCACTACTTTGAAGCGCTAACCCAAGTTCGCCACGTGTCAACTGTTTTTCACCCTCTAAAACTTTTGCCAGTATTGCATTAGTTCTCTTGAAGACCGTTTTATCTAATTCAAGCTGCCCATCTATGTAAGCAAGAAGAGTAAGGACACGCGGTGCAGTGAGTGCAAGCATCCAGCGAATATCCTCAGGGGTGACAAAATGCCAGGTCGGACGCAACATGTGCGTGCGTAGGATTTCACCGTTTGCGAACGCCTGATCGATGGTTGCATCGGTCAGTCCGTTTGTGCGCTGAGCCAGCGCCCATTTGGCGCCGGCATAATCCTGGGATTGGACGGCCCCCAGCCAGGAGACAACCTGGCTAGGCTGGGTAAATTTTGTTTGAAAAAGTAACTGATTGTGAAGTCTTTGCTGAACTATATCTAAAGTCATGACGAGGCAGTATACCGTAGATTACCGCTTGTCTTACTATTAAATTAACTTTTCACTTTGATGTACAGGTGTGAATTCAAATGTCAAGTAAACAAATTATGCGGCACTCTGTATTTCGTTTTCAAATTTTAGGTTCTAAGTCAAAAACAATTTTCAAGTTGATGCGCTTGGAGCATCTTCGCCGCCGCTCCACGGGGGTGCTCTGCAAAGGACGGCGGCTTGAGCACTCGAAAGTATTTAGATATTTGCTCCGAACAATTTCAGCTCAATGTCATCCTCGGAAAGCTTGACCATTCTCTCGAGGTTGAGCCCGATCTTTTGGAGGACACGGATCGAGCCCTCGTTCTCGGGATCTGTGATCGCGACGATGCGGTTCAATCCAATCACATGTTTGGCATACTCTTTTATTGCCTGCGCGGCTTCGACAGCAAACCCTTTTGACCAAAACCTGGGGAGAAAGGCGTAGCCAATATCCATATCCTCCAACGTATCCCACTTGATCAAACCGCACATCCCAATGGACTCGTCCGTCTCTTTCAATTTGACCAAATACAGACCAAACCCGTTTTTGGCATAACTGGCAACCGGTCCGTTCAAAATATATGAATTCGCATCGTCAATAGTTCGCACACCTCGATCCCCAATGTTGCGAATGAAAGAGGGTTCGTTCAAGAGCTCAAGGATGAAGTCAGTATCCTCCGTGGAAAACTGACGAAGAAGTAATCGTTCCGTCTCGAGAATTGTCAAAGAAAACGCTCCTATTTCTTCCCGCGATCCACCACTGCCCTGACCAGTTTGACGGCGATGCTCCCGCCGGGCACCAGCATTCCGACTGCGTCGGCGGTCACATCGAAGAAGAGATCGCGGGTGAGAATCCCTTTGATTTGATCGCTCCACTTTTTGCCACCGCTGCGCATGTCACCCAGCAACGCATCGAATTCGATGACCACGCGCTTCCCTTTGCTAGCCCATTCATATTCGAACGCATAGACAGGACGGAAGTTGATCTCAATCGTCTCGACATCCACGCGTTCCTCATGAATGATCTGTGCCTTTGTGACGGGTTGGATCACTTCTCCCAACACCTGGCGGACGATGGCTGTGGCTCGCATTTCAGGCGGGACCACCAGCATATCATTCGGTGCAAAGTCTTCCAAGTTTGTGATCTCGGTTTTCGTGAACGGTTGAAAGCGGCTGAGGTCGGTCTTTTGCCCGGAAAGGCCATCGAAAAATCGGGTGAGGCGACGTTCCTCCACGCAGTGCTCTATCCCATTCAATGTGAAGGAGGGACTGCCTTTGGAATTGATCATCAGCTTTTGTCCCAGCACTGTGACTTCATGCACTTCTTCCCCTTTGATCGGGATTGTGTACACCTGTTGGCGGTCGTACGCTGTCCGGCTTGCTACGGTCACCACCCAGTACGGCTCCAAGCGATTCTCCACTGAGACGACTTGGATCTCCGTGGGGTTCGGTCGCGAGATCAACGTCCCGAACATGCCTGCTACCAGGGTTGTTTTTTTCTTTTCGATACGATCACGGGCTATTTCCAATGAAATTTGCGGAACAAAGTAATAAGCATGTTCCTCGGCAAGACTGATTTCCATAAGTGCTCCTCTCGAGTCTTTCAAAAATAATATCTGCCAACACTCTACGTCTGGTTCTATTATTATAGGAGGTCTTTCTAAGAAAAAAGTTACACTTTGGGCTTAAAGGAGTCAACTCCCGTACTTGACTCATGGAATGTTCAAGACTGTACTTGAAGCAATCGATTGAATGATCCTGGCATTTTCTCTGGATAAACCCGCGCGGTATTTCAATCCAGCCGGGCTTTCGTGAAAGATGACAGCGTAGAAAACACATGCAGCCAGATACGTTCCCTGCTCGGTTGGATGACTGCCATCTTCCTGCCAGAGAATCAAATCAGGATATTGGTTCACTGCCGTAAGCCAGGCCGCTCCAACGGGAGCGATCGGCGTATTAAGCTCCTGTGCAATTTCCACATATCCATAATTGATCTGAGACTGCATACTTTCGTAATTATTCATGCCGTTTTCGGGCCACCCGTCGCGGTGTGCCCAGGTGACAAAGAAAATGGGGGTAGCTCCTATATCTTTGATCTTCTGAACAAGCTCACGCGCCGCGGGATACATCCCCTGAGTTCTCGCTCGCGCGACGGATGGAATTTGACTTTGCTCCTGCAAGACAACGAATTTCCATTTCATAGAATTCAACAAATGGAGAGTCTCTGCCGATTGGACGTGATCGGACAAAGTCCAGCCGCCTTGCGCGGACATTCCGACTTCCACTTTGTTTCCACCTGATCTGGCTAATTTTGCGAATACGTTCGGCAAATCATTGATGAAGGTGTAACTATTCCCGATAAAAAGAACTCTTGTGCATGAAGTATCTTGTGCGTCGCCGCATTTCGTTGTTAGTGAGCAACTGCATAAAACAAGGGAAAGAATTGCGAACGATAAGAAGCGCTTCATGCGGCACGATTCAGGTGGACCAAAATCCTTCGTGGACCGCGCGGGCTTCTGCATCCAGCTCAGAGGCGGGGCCAACCACCTCCACAGAACGCTGGCTCCGGGAGAAGACCTCGCGGCAAGGAAGCATCAAATGCTCAGGCGAAGGACCAACCATTTCATACAAATCGGTTTCACTCAAAGCAAACACAACCCGTCGCACATTTCCCCAATGGATCGCGCCCGCGCACATCGCACATGGCTCCGTGCTTGTGTACAGAGTGCAAGTGGACAGCTTTTCGGGCAGGAAGTGTTGACTCGCAAGTCGCATCAAATTCGTCTCGGCGTGACCGGTACAATCACTGCCAGTCACTACCGTATTCTCTGCTGTCAATAATACTTCATTGTTTTCATCCACCAGAATCGCGCCAAACGGATGATTACCATGCTGACGCGCATTTTGAGCGACTTCGATCGCAGTTCGTAAATGCTGGATGTCTGGGCTGTTCAAGAGAGTTTCCTCAATATTCAAAATAATTTCTGACTTCAACTGATAAATTCCGGAAAGGCTTTGAGGACCTCGCCATACTCTTTCGCGGCCTCTTCCCATCCTGTATTGCCACTCGTGATCGCCAGATCGAGGGCAAGCAGCCTGCCAACACATTGATTGCCTAGAGCAAGTTTGTCATCGAATTGCTTCTTGAACACGCCGCTGACGGTTGCGATGAAACCAAACACAGCCACCAGGGCGCAGGCAAGGATCCAGCCACCATCTTCTGTTTGTGCCGCGGCGCCGCGGAACATCTCGTTGCCGCCAATCAAAGCGGCGAGCGATGCTATTAACGTGGCGGCTGCAGGTGACACAACGTTCGTCACAAATAGCTGTGTGTCGGTCTGGCGAATGCGCGCTACTTTTTCCCTGGCACTTGCCAGACTGGTTTTCACCGATTGTGTGAACGCAGCATGATCCTGCGTAGCAGGATGCGCAACATGACGTGCCGTAGCTTTGTTATCAGCCATACTCACCTCCGGCCGAAAGCCTGTAGATCAACAGATTTTCTTTTGAAAAAAATGCAAATGGATGAATTGATAACTCTTAAATCTCATTATAGCATTACGAAAAGTATCAGATTTAAGCCAGTTCACCGCCCCAGGTTCCGGGATCAACATCCGCGATGGTCTGTGAAAACGTCCAGCGATGACCACCAATATCCTCTACAGTGTATTGTCGTTCGCCGAAGGGATAATCTGTTGGCGGACGAATTATCCGTGCCCCAGATTGTTTGGCGCGTTCATAATGGAGGTCAACATGATCTATGTGCAC
>DASWEH010000140.1:0-4166 GCA_036394895.1 Anaerolineales bacterium | reverse complement strand
CAGTACGGGGTTGAACCATTCCTTGAATCCACAAGTCTGTTGGTGGTTTTGCTGGATAAAGATGGAGTTTTGATTTCCTGGAACCCGGCATTTGATTTACTCAAACAGATGCATAGCGGGAAAACACGCTTAAAGAAGTTTCTTTCCGCTTCCAACGAAGAATTATTCGATCAGTTCCTTTCAACGACTCTTAACCAGCGCATCCGGACAAAGGGAGAATTGGAATTTGCTAGCGACCCAAGAAATGATAATTTCGTATGTCTTTTTATTCCTATGCCAGGTCAACGGGTTTTATGGATCGCCGAGCCAGTCGCCCTCGTTTCTGAACTTGAGGCGGTGACGGCAGATTTGCAGAGGACAAAGCGCATTCTGACGATCAAGGAAACTGAACTAAAGGCGGTGATCGCACAGGCAGATGAGGTTTCGCATACCGACTCGTTGACCTTCCTTCCCAACCGCAAGCAGATCATTGGAGATTTACAACGTGAAGTGATCTTTTCAGATCGCTATGGCACTCCACTTTCCATTTCCATGCTGGATATCGATCATTTCAAAAAGATCAACGATACGTATGGTCATACCGTTGGCGATGAAGTATTGCGAACCCTGGCGGGTGAATTACGGAATCGTATTCGCTATCCTGACACCATCGGGCGCTACGGCGGCGAAGAATTTCTGATTGTTCTGCCACATAGCCCGCTCAAAGCCGCGACGGAACAGGCAGAGCGATTATGTAAACATGCTAGGTCTTTGCTGATTAAGGCTGGCGAACAAGAGATAGCAGTAACCATTAGTATTGGGATCGCTCAATATAAGATTCATAACGAAGACTGGGAGACGTTGCTCAACCGCGCGGATTCCGCTCTCTATAAAGCAAAGCACAATGGACGTGATCAATGGATCGCCGCTGAGGAGAGAAGATGAAAGCATTGTGGCTAGAAAACAACAGAATTTCATTGAGCGATGCACTTCAACCGCATAAGCCAAATGAGGCACTGATCAAAATTCGTAAGGCAGGGATTTGCAGCACTGATCTTGAACTGGTGAAAGGCTACTATCCGTACACAGGCATTCTCGGTCATGAATTTGTTGGCAAAGTGGTGGAAGCAGAAGATGCCTCGTGGATTGGTCAACGTGTGGTGGGAGAGATCAACGTTGTTTGCAATCAGTGCGAACAATGCTTAAATGGACGTTCTACTCATTGTGAGAATCGCACAGTGCTGGGGATTGTCAATCGGGATGGGACATTTGCAGAATTTACAACATTGCCGATTGCCAACTTGCATCGTGTCCCTGATTCTGTTCCCGATGAAATGGCGGTCTTCACCGAACCTCTCGCCGCGGCGCTGGAAATCCAACAACAGGTACAGATCAAGCCCACCGACCGCGTGTTGCTTGTCGGTGCGGGACGGCTGGGACAGCTTATCGCCCAAACGCTGGCTCTGACGGGTTGTGATTTGCGCGTGGTCGCGCGGTACGCACATCAACAGAGCCTATTGAAGGCGCGCGGAATCAGGATCATTTCTGAGGAGGAAATTCAACCCTGGAGATGGGATGTGGTTGTCGAAGCGACTGGCTCGCCGAGCGGCTTTGCCTTAGCGAGAAAAGCCATTCGTCCGCGCGGAACGCTGGTGATGAAATCCACTTACAAAGGGGACATGAGCGTCAATTTCTCCTCCATCGTCGTGGATGAGATCAACATCGTCGGCTCACGTTGCGGTCCATTTGAACCGGCGTTGCGCTTGATGGAAGCGCGGCAGGTTGACCCGACTGTTTTGATCGCGGATGAATTCAAATTAGATGAGGGGGTAAAAGCATTTGAGCGCGCCGCAGAAACAGGCGTGCTCAAAGTGTTGATCGAAGCTTAGATTTGATTTTGGAGTCCAACAGCTTGCTGTTGGTAAGCAGGAGCACACCGCTTCGGGGCGTCCTGCACTCCAAAATGTGTTTATTGAGTTTCGATATTACGGGGAACGGTTCTTACCGAGCGCGGCAGGTGAAGAGTGAATGAGGTTCCCACGCCCATTTTGCTCTTCACTTCAATGCGCCCATTATGGCCCTGAACAATCTGTTTGCAGATGGAGAGTCCCAAGCCTGTGCCGGTTGCTTTGCCTTCGTGTTCACGCACACGGTAAAATTTTTCAAAGAGATGAGGAATAGAATCTTCAGGGATGCCCATGCCCGTATCCTGAATGGTGATGGAAATATCGTTGGTATCGAACGTACCAGTGATGATTACAGAACCGTTGGCGCGATTATATTTGATGGCATTGCTGATTAGGTTGAGCAATACCTGTTTGATCTTGTCACGGTCAGCTTCCATGAGCGGCATTTCGTTGGGGATATCCACACGGATTTGAACGTTCGTCTCCTGTGCCTTAGACACCATCACATCGCTGCACTCATAGATCAGGTCTGCTACACTGAAACGGGCTTTACGGAATTGCACGCGTCCCGATTCCAAACGAGCCAGGTCGAGGAAGGAGGAAGCCAGAGAGTTCAACCGCAACGTTTCATTATGGATGTTGTTCACAATCTGATCCCGCTGCTCGCGCGACATTTCCGGGCGGAGTAATAAGTAAGTGGCGGTGCTCAACGAAGCCAGCGGCGTGCGCAACTCATGGACGAATTCCGCAATCAGGTCTGATTGCTGGAACAAGCGCGCGTTCTCGATCGCGACCGCAGCCTGGGCGCCCAGCACCGAGAGCATGGATTCATCCGGGTCGGTGAACCTGCCTCTTTTCTTATTAATAACTTCAAGCACCCCGACAACCTTGTTCTTTGTGACCAAGGGAATTCCGAGCAGTGAATGTGTGGAAAAACCAATGGTCTGCTCCACCTCACCAAAGTGACGGTCATCTTTCTGTGCATCATCGATCCGCAAGGATTTGCGGTTGGTCACGATCCAGCCGGCCAGACTTTTATCGAGCGGAACAATGAGTCCCCGCATGGTAGGTTCGTCGATGTTGGTGGCCACTTGAAAGTAGAGTTGCCGGGCTGTGTCATCGTACAGCAGGATGGAGGCCGCCTCGGCCCGGGTAACATCCGCTGCAGCGCGCACAATATCATCCAGCAAGGTGTTGAGGTCCAGTGTGGATGCCAGGTCGCGCGAGATTTCGATTACTCGCAGGTAGCTATCTAGGGTTTGGGTTTTAATTTCAGCCATGGAGTACTCGCTTCGCTATTTCAGGTAATGTAGTGGCAACGTCATCCATGATGATGACATCTGCTCGTACATTTAGATAGGTGGGTGTATTGTTGATGATGATCAGGTGGGCACCCCGATCAAGGGCTTGCATGGGCAGTCCCGCGACGGGCAGAACTTCCAAGGAGGAACCAGCGACGATCATCAGGTCGCATTGACGTACCGCACGTTGCGCCTCATACCATGCAGCTTGCGGCAATTGTTCCCCAAACAATATCACATCTGGCTTGAGGATTCCATTGCAATTTAAGCACTGTGGGATTTTCCCAATCTCAATATAAGGCTGCAAAAAGGGATTTGCCTCAAATTGCTTGAAACAGTTTGTACAAGTAAGGGTTCTCAGTGTGCCATGCAGTTCCACCACATGCCTCGAACCAGCCTTTTGATGTAAGGCATCGATGTTTTGGGTAATGATCGTACGCAGATGACCGGAGCGTTCAAATTCAGCCAGGGCAATATGAGCAGCATTGGGCTGGGCGTTGAAAATTTGACCCGCAAGTGGTTGGAACCAATCAAAGAAACGTTCAGGAGCTGTACGAAATGTGCTTAATGAAGCGACTTCCATCGGTTCATCGCGGGACCATAAGCCTGTTCCCTCCGAACGGAAGTCTGGGATACCTGAGGGGGTGGAGATCCCTGCCCCGGTCAACACCACGGCGCGTTCTGCTTTGCGGATTAAAACCGCCGCGTCCTCAATCGCCGCATGGGAGGCGAGTGCCGGACTGGCGGGTTCGGTCATCTGGGCAGCGCCTCTCGTTCGGTGACGAAGTCCACAAGTTTCGTGATCTGCCGGGCGGTCAGGCTATCGGGCTGACACAAGATGGCGGGAGTCTGCACGCGGGTGGCTTGCACAAACAACTCGGGAGCGGGAGTCAAGGTGCTGATGATCTCATGCTCCAATTTTGCCTGAACCTGGCTCGATGGCAATTGAGTGTCTGAGCGTATACGGTTGTTCAACACA
>DASWEH010000139.1:0-4419 GCA_036394895.1 Anaerolineales bacterium | reverse complement strand
CCAACCCTAATTCCCCTTTCCTTCTTTGAAAAGGAAAAAGAACACGTGGAAGGTTTTTCGCCTCAACTGGCGGTTGTCACACACGGCGGAGGTGAAGAGCTTGAAGAGAAACTGGTTGTCCGCCCCACGTCCGAGACGATGATTGGATATATGTATTCCAAATGGATCAAATCCTGGCGCGATCTTCCTGTTCTAATCGTGCAATGGGGCTCCGTCCTTCGTTGGGAGATTCGCACGAAACTTTTCCTGCGCACAGCGGAGTTCTATTGGCATGAAGGTCACACCGCGCATGTCTCTGCAGGAGAAGCCAAAGAGGAAATGTATCGCATTCTCGACATCTATGAAGACTTCTGCTTCAAAGAAGCGGCAATCCCTGTCATCAAAGGCACCAAGAGTGAAACGGAACGATTTGCAGGTGCACACACCACCACCTCCATTGAAGCGATGATGTGGGATAAGCGTGCTTTGCAATCCGGCACATCACACTATTTCAGCACAAACTTTGCCAAGGCGTTCGATATCCAGTTCCTGAACAAGGACAACACCCTGCAATACTGTGAAACAACCTCCTGGGCAATTTCCAGCCGGATCATCGGAGCAATGATCATGGTCCATGGCGATGACCAGGGCCTGGTACTGCCTCCCCGCCTCGCCCCCACTCAGGCTGTCATCGTCCCTATTTACAAGAACGAGACCGAGAAAAGCAAAGTGATGGAAGTGGCTGACCGCGTGTTCACGGAGCTCAAGCAAGCAAGCATCCGCGTTAAAATGGATGACCGTGACAACGTCAGTTCAGGATTCAAATTCAACGACTGGGAGATGCGCGGTATTCCTGTCCGCGTGGAGATTGGCCCCAAGGATGTGGAAAAGGGATCGGTCGCGCTTGCCCGCCGTGATCGGCCCGGCCGGGAAGGCAAATCCTTCGTCCCGCAAACCGATCTCGCCGCGACAGTGAGCGGGTTGCTCGTCGAGATTCAGGATGCACTCCTCAAGCGCGCCACTGAATTCCGTGATGCGAATATTCATGATGCGAAGACCTATGATGAACTTAAGGAAGTGGTCAAGGATGGTTGGGCATTCGCTTATTGGTGTGAGTCAACGGAATGTGAAACGAAGGTCAAGGAAGACACCAAAGCCACCACACGGAACATTCCTTTCAATCAACCCGATCAGGAAGGGACGTGTGTTGTGTGTGGTAAACCTTCCAAGCGAAAAGTGTATTTCGCGAGAGCGTATTAAAAACAGTAGACAGTGTTCAGTAATCAGTGGACAGTAAGTGGTTACTGAACACTGTGTATGAGTGCAAAAATAATTGTTAGATAAATAAGATGAAAAATCGTCCGGGAGCTTATCATCAGAGCCGCGATGATTTGCTGACAAGAATCGTGACAGACCTATCCAATGACGAACGTTTCGTCGCGGCCTGGCTGACAGGGAGTTATGGCAGAAACGATGCAGATGAGGTCAGTGACCTTGACCTCAACCTAGTTGTTGCTCAACCATATAGTGAGACCCTTTGTGCAAGGCAAAATCAGGTAAGCCCTGAAACCACCAAAGAACGATATGAACTCTTTAACAAGTTTGGCCAACTTGCACTCATCCATGAAAACAACAATAACGCGCCCAAAGATGGGACATTCACTTTTGTGCTTTATTCAGGCTCCGCGCTGATGATCGATTGGGTATTGATGCCGCAAATGAATGCGGAAAGACCGTTCCAGTCTGTCTTGCTATTTGATAAGGATATTATTCCTATTTCTTCTCCTCCTATCCCGGAAGAATTGGAAGAGAGCAAAAAGACAGTCGCGGAGCAATGGGCATTCTTCTGGATGATGACAGCCGTCACAATCAAATACATCATTCGTCAAGATCATGTTTTTGTCATCCATTGGCTTGAAAATCTTCATGGTTTAACTCAAGACATGGAAAGACGAATCAGTAGACAACCAGGGAATTACGTGCGCGGATCTCTCAGCCAAGCTCAAACCACTCGTAAAAAGCAAGTGGGATCAATTCGCCAGCTTTGCAAAAGAATGCAGGAACTCAAGCCCAAAATCGTCGAATTCACTCAATCTGAAGTTTTCATGCCTTTGACCGAGATAGAAACTTTACTATCCTTGGCAGAGGAATAAAATGCCTGCAATTGATCTTGCTCGCCTGCTGTATAATTGTAAAAAGAGGTAGTAATGGACTGGAAACCTTATATCATTGTGGATCCAAACATACATCATGGAAAAGCTTGTATTAAAGGCACGCGCATCCCAGTTGCAATCGTGTTGTATAATCTCGCGGCCGGGTTGGAAGAAAAGGATATTATTGAAAGCTACCCTTCCCTTGATTCCAATGCAATTCATGCAGCCATCGCATATGCCGCAGAACTGGCACGCGAGGAAGTTATCCCGCTGACAACCTAAAATATGCGATTTAAAATTGACGAGAACCTGCCTGTCGAAGCAGCGCATATTCTTCAACAGGCAGAACACAATGTAGAAACAGTTCATTCCAAAGAAATCAACGGCATCAACGATCTGCGCCTTTCAGAATTATGCCAGAAAGAAAACCGCATCTTAGTTACCTTGGATATTGGGTTTGCAGACATTCGAGCCTACCCACCCAGTGATTTTCCTGGTTTGGTTGTGATTAGATCGAAACGACAGGAAAGACCTTCTATCCTGGCTATTATCCAAAAATTAATTGTTATGTTCAAAGAAGAGGATGTTATGGGGAAACTCTGGATTGTCGAAGAGAACAGAATTCGCATTCGCAGTTAAGATGCCTGCCATTGACCTCGCTCGACTAAAAAAACAAACTGCCCGACTCTCTGATATCTTCGATCAGCCAGCTGCTTTTTTGCGCGAACTGCGCGAGATCCTGGAGTTCTACGTCAATCGGACGTTACGGAGTCAGAGCGTGGCTCCTTCTTCCGTCCTCCCAACCTATCGGACACCGGTGGTTGTGCTTCGGCAGATCGAAACAGAACTGGGTCCGGCTGCAGAAAGACAGCCCATCCAGGCACTTGAACTGGCAGACGCTCTCTGGGATGAGGGCTGGCTCGAAACAAGATTACTCGCCGCCTTTTTATTAGGACGCATCCCACCCCAGGAAGAACGTTTGCTCGCACGCCTCACTGCCTGGACGCAGGCAGTGCGCGACCCGGAAGTCCGTGCAGCGCTGCTGACCACTAGTCTCACACGTCTGCGCAAAGAAACGCCTGATCTGTTTCTGGTACTGGTCAAAGAGTGGCTGCATCCTGCGCGCCAGCGGATGTGGTCGAACGGTATCCAGGCACTTGTCCCACTTATCTCCTCCCCTGACTTTGACAATTTGCCACCCATCTTTGAAATCGTAGAACCCATCATAAAAGCCTCGCCCGGCACGTTACAATTCGACTTACAGGAATTGATCACTACATTATTTGAAGCTTCACCGGAAGAAACCACCTATTTTCTTCAGCAAATCCTGAAAGAGACGAAGAGTCCTTTGCCCTCCATTGCCTTGCGGCGGATGTCGCCGGAGCTTCCGCAGGAGCTTCAATCCAGCTTGCGGGAAATGCTTCGCAAAACCAAGACCAGGTAGGGATTGAAAAAAATCAAAAAGTTCTTTATATTCGATAAACGAGAAAGGAACTCACAATGCAAGTCGTAAGAGGCGTCATCGCGGGCGTATTACTCTTCCTTGGACGGGAACTTAATTTTCTCTTGGCAGCCGCCATGGCTGCACTTATTGGTCTTCGGCTTACTCCTCTTCTTCCACCCCAATGGCCCGGGTGGACTGACTATGCATTTATGGGCGTACTTGCTCTGATTGCTGCGGCGATTACACTCAGAAACGAACGCGTGGGTTATTTCCTCTCCGGTTTTCTGGCGGGAGGCTATTTCCTGATTGAATACTTTGAGCCCGGTGTGCTGACGGTTCCCTGGCTTCTTTTTCTGATCGGGGGCGTCATTGGCTCCGTGATCATCGGTATCTTTACGGAATGGGCATTGATGGTCGTCTCGTGTTTGATCGGCGCATACTATGTGACAAACTTGTTTACGTTATCCCCCACTGCCGAAATTTTGGTAGGCGCCGGTTTGTTCATTATTGGCGCGCTGACCCAGGTCATTCTGATGCGGATGCAAAAAAACGATTAACCCCAGCCGCCTGATCTACCTCCACGGGAGTGAAAGCGATAGCAACAGTGGCAAAGCGCGCCAGACGGCACAAAAACTGTTTACAAACGTTAAGTATTATGTGGTGGAAGACGACCATCGTTTGCATCAATCAGTTCACGAGCTGGATTGGAATTCGATCCTTTCGTAAGGCGGGATGCCATCCCGCCCTACAAATAGCCTTCGCAAGGCTTTTTTCTCTCTGGAGGTTGAGATGCTTAGTGTGATCAGTCTAATTCTTGGTGCCGCCTTGCTTATTGCAGGGCGT
>DASWEH010000138.1:0-8256 GCA_036394895.1 Anaerolineales bacterium | reverse complement strand
ATAGTTTACCGTCCCATCCAATGGGTCAATATACCAAATATGTTCATCATTGCCCTGAATGATTCCAGACTCTTCTGAAAAGATGTGGTGATCAGGGAAATCCTTTTGCACTTCACCAAGCAAAAATTTTTCAGACTGATGGTCCACTTCCGTGACAAGGTCTATCACTCCCTTGTAGCCCACCTGATGTTCTTTATCGTAGCCAGCACGCAAAATCGCGCCTGCCTGGCGCGCAAGATTCTCTACATAGGATAAGGTTGGTTGCATAAAATCACCGATTACTATTCAGCGACAAGTAGCTGCAGCGCTGAACAATATATTATTTTTTCAATTCTTCGAGGGTTTTGTAAATATCGTAGAGTTCTGATTGGATTTCGTCGCGGTCGCGCACCGATTGTTGAAGCAGAGCCTCAAACGCAGACTTCTGGTCAGCGGGCAATGAGACCAGCAACCGTTCTGCGCGCGCAATCTGTGTATTCTTGTGCCTAAGCTTATCTTCCAGTCGCGTACGATATCCGATATAGAACTTTTCCATATCCAGCGGGTGGGGCGAGGTGAATGGCTGTTGTGTGACAAGCTCGGCAACGGTCAACAAGAAGTCTTCCGTGTCAATTGGCTTTTCCATAAAACGCGCCGCTCCCAGGCTCAACGCGAACTCCTTGTCTTCCGGAGTCACATACGTTGCTGAAAGAAAAACGACCGGGATGGGACGTGTTTCCGGGTTGATGCGCAGCTTTTGAACGAATGCATAGCCATCCAGTTTTGGCATAAGAATATCAGTGATGATCAGCACTGGTCTCTGGCGAGAAATCACTTCGAGTGCTTCTTCGCCATTGCGCGCCGTGAGAACCGCGTACCCTTTGAATCGCAATGTAACTTCAAGCAATTCCAGGACGTTTGGAACATCTTCAACGATCAGGATAGGGCCGTAAAGAGTACTCATAGTTACATTGTAGCCGCGTTCTGGATGACAAACAAGAGCGGCTCTTCCTTTGACATGAAACTGCCACCGTTAAATTTGCAAGATACAAACTAACGGTGAATCCCTATCACTCGCTCCAAATCCGTGACCCTAATGCGGAGCGAATAAATTCCACTGCCAATAAGGCGGTTTGATTCTGTACATCGAGAATGGGATTCACCTCCACCATGTCCATGCCAATTAGTTTACCGGTTTCTGCGATCACTTCACAGGCAAGGTGCGCTTCGCGGAACGTCAGCCCGCCAGGGACAGGCGTGCCCACCCCAGGTGCATGACGCGGATCCAGCGCATCCATATCAAATGATAAGTAGATTCCATCCGCATCCCGGCTGACACGTTCAACGGCTTTTTCAAGGGCCGAGACCATGCCGATCCGGTCAATTTGTTCCATGCTTTGCACCATGACGCCCGCTGCGCGCAGGTTGCGTTTTTCGCCCAAGTCGAGATCACGCGCACCGATCACGGCAACCCTCTTCGGGTCGATAACGGGCGGCACTTCCTCCCATAAACAGACTAAGCGCGGGTCACCGAGTCCGCATAAGGCTGCGAGTGGCATCCCATGAATGTTTCCGGAGGGAGTCGTTTCTGCGGTGTTGAAGTCAGCATGCGCATCCACCCAGATCACACCGAGTCGGCGATGTTTTGCCGCGCCGCGAATGGAACCCACTGACAAACTATGATCACCGCCCAGCACCAGCGGAAAATGACCAGCTTGGATAGACGGCGCCACCGCACCCGCGACACGCCGCCCCATAGGAAGGATGCAATCCAGATACTTAAGTTTTGGATCAGTGATCTGGCATGTTTCGAGAATAGGCACTTCGATGTTGCCTCTATCCTCCAGGGTGTATCCTAATTCTTTTAATTTTGGGTGAAGATGTGCATATCGTATTGCGCTGGGACCCATATCTACCCCGCGGCGGTCCGCACCGAGATCAATGGGCACACCGATAATGTCTATTTGCATGAACCGCTCCTAGAACGTCATTGCGAGGAGCCTGAAAGGCGACGAAGCAATCCCATTTTTCATGTGTGGGAGATTGCTTCGCCGCTATACGGCTCGCAATGACACAAATTTAAGTGAATTTACGCTGTTCGATAATATCCTACATCTACCGAATAGACCTGTCCTCGTTTAATAACTTGCTTCACTAAGTTTGTTCCGTAGCGATACCCGAGATGACGATAATCAGGCACCGACAGGATCAACATGTCCGCCTGTTTTCCCACTTCGATAGAGCCTATCGTATCGGACCTGCGGATGGCGTGCGCAGAATTGATTGTGGAAGCCGCGATGGCTTCGGCAGGAGTCAACTTCATACTACGGCAAGCCAGTGCAATTACAAATTGCATCGACTCGTTCCAGGTAGTGCCCGGGTTGCAGTCGGTGGCGAGAGCAAGAATACCATCCGCTTCAATGATTTTACGCGCAGGAGTGTACTCGTACTCCGCCAAACCAAATGGCGTGCAAGGCAATGACACAGCGACGGTATCTGATTTGCCAAGGGCAGCGATATCGGCGTCAGAAGTTTTGACGAGATGATCAGCAGACGCGGCGCCCAACTCCACTGCAAGCGACGCGCCGCCCAGGTTGTCAAACTCGTCGGCGTGGATTTTGAGCGGGAATCCCAGCGAGTGGGCTTTGGTGAGGATTTGACGTGATTGCTCAAGATTAAAGGCTTTATCCTCGCAGAACACATCCACAAACGGCAGAGTCCGACGCGGCGCATGGACTTCCCACCATTGACACAACATGGGCAGCATCGTCTCGCAAACGAGATTTGTGTAACCCTGAGGATTGTCTTTATATTCAGGCGCAATGGCGTGCGCCCCCAGAAATGTGATGGCGAGATCGAGTGGCGTTTCATCATCGAGGGCGAGCAATGCCTTGAGCAGACGAAGTTCAGTCGCAGTTTGCAGACCATATCCTGTTTTGGCTTCCGCGGTGGTCGTGCCATGCCTGAACATACGCAGCAGACGTGGTCGCGTTTGTGCGATGAGCGATTCGATGGAGGCGGTCCGCGTTTGTCTCACCGTCGAAATGATCCCACCTCCTTCAGCCAGGATCTCCAAATAAGGTTTGCCGGCCATTTTCATCTCGAACTCGTTGGCACGGTCACCTCCCCAAATGAGGTGAGTGTGTGGATCCACGAAGCCAGGCATGAGGACGCAGCCGTTCGCGTCGAGAGTCGGTTCGTTGGGATAGGAGGCTCTCAGTTCAGCCGTCGTGCCTACCGCGACGATCTTTTCATCGCGTACAACGACCGCGCCGTTTTCGATGATCCCGAGCGTACCAAGGGATTTACCGCGTTGAGGTCCGCCTTGTAAGGTGAGGAGTTGGGAGGAAGAGTGGATGAGCATGTTGGTAATTGATGGTGGTCGAGTAGCTCTGAGTGTTTTTCGAAGGGCATATCGAGACCACAAGACAGAAGGAGAATTAGAGATTGGAGACCGATTGGTGAGGTAATTTAACCATAGACGGTACAGGATTACAACGAGAACTCTCTTCTAAGTATAATTGCGTCATGAAGAAAAAACAGGTGAGTTACGAGTTGCGCGAGGAGTATGACCTCTCGAAAATGACCGTTTTGCTTAGGGGGCGCTTTGCCTTAAAAACTGTACAAATCAAAAGCGTTCGCTTTGAAGAAAATACTCTTCATATACTGTTGAGCGATGGACGCGAAATCAGCCTACCCATCGCCCAGATGAATTGGCTCAAATGGCTTGCCAATGCCACGCCTGAACAACGCTCCAAATGGACAATTGAGCCTGGAGGCTTTGCCGTTTACTGGGAGGAATTGGATGATGGTTTCGAGATTGAGCATCTGCTCAGTTTGCAACCGCTAGCTTGAAATAATAAACTTCCAAAGTTTCACCATTCGCTGGCGCTTCGGAAGTTTTGTTTTTGGAGAGGGTGAGGAGTTGGGAGGAGGAGTGGATGAGCAGTAATCAGTTTTTAATGAGGTAATTTAACCACAGAATTCCTTGATCACTCCTCTCCAATCTAACCGAATCGACCTCCTATCTTCTTTGAATTCAAATTAGAAGTAAAAATCATTTATCTGACTTCATCAATAAACAAGACACAATATTCCCCTGCCGCATAGTCAGTTTCATCGATCTGGCAATCCAGGAACGAAAGGACAATCCATGAATACCATGCAGAGTCCGCCACAGCTATCCAGCCACCGAATTGGCTTTGTCTCCACCCGATTCAATAGCACAGACGGTGTTTCGTTGGAAACACGAAAATGGGCACAGGTTCTGGAAAGACTGGGCCAGAGTGTATATTATTTCGCCGGTCAATCCGACCAGCCGCAGGAAGTCAGTTTCATTGTGCCTGAGGCACATTTTCTGCATGCAGATGTTCAGGGGATCGCGAATCTCTCATACAGGTCTCCCACCCGCCCGCCTGAGATCACACGTCGAATCCATGAACTGCGGGGCTACCTCAAGGAGCGTCTTTATGAGTTCATCAAGAAATATGATCTCGAACTGTTGATCACTGAAAATGCCCTTTCGATTCCACTGAATATCCCGCTGGGTCTTGCCCTGGCTGAACTGATTGCTGAAACAGGCATCCCAGTCGTTGGGCATCATCATGATTTTTTCTGGGAACGAAAGCGTTTTCTAGTCAACTGTATCGGCGACTACCTCGAAATGGCGTTCCCGCCGCGTCTGCCCAGTATCCATCATGTGGTGATCAATTCACTAGCCGCCACCGAGATGGGCAAGCGGCGTGGGATCGATGTTTCGATCATCCCAAATGTAATGGACTTTGACAATCCACCTGACCCATTGGGGCCGGATGAGTACACCGCCTCGCTGCGCGCGGACCTGGGAATTGATCCCAATCAACATTTCTTTCTCCAGCCAACGCGTCCTCTTCAGCGCAAAGGGATCGAATATGCCATTGAGTTGATCCGCAGGTTGGAAATAAATGCGCGGTTGGTGATCTCGCACGCGGGTGGAGATGAGGGAAGTGAATATATAGAACATGTACGGACTCTGGCTAAGTTGATGGATGTCCGCGTTAACTTTGTTTCCGACATCATCAAAACGGAACGCGGCACGACGAAGGATAGGCGCAAGGTTTATACCCTGGGAGACGTGTATCCGTATGCGGACCTGGTTACATTTCCATCACTACTCGAAGGGTTTGGCAACGCTTTTTTGGAAGCCGTGTATTACCGCCGGCCGATCTTTATCAATAATTACACAATCTATTCGATTGATATTAAACCAAAAGGATTCCAGGCTGTGGAATTCAATGGCTTTATCACCGATCAGACGATCAAGCATGTTCAAAAAATTCTTAGCGATCGCAAATTTGTTGAAGAAATGACAGAGCATAATTACGAACTGGGGAAGCAATTCTACTCGTTTACAGTGCTGGAGCGACAATTGCACGTGTTACTGCATGCTTGTTTTAGCCGCGAAGAGTGGGGCTGGTGAGAACCTGTGACATTTCAGAGGCTTTGTTCTTTACCTTCCGAAATCCACTGTGAGGTAGGCTTCATTAGCGCGCGTTGGCGCCCAGCGGCAAGGCATAAAATATCACAAGTGCGATCGTCATGCCTAACGCGAGCGGTACGCTAAAGTATGCAATCGCGAAGCAGAGCAGATAAACTGGAGGACCGAATGTATATGCGCGATTGATGGAACGCACTTCATCTTCCAAAACATCCTGCGCGAGCAGACGATGACCATGCGCCGCGTAGCGTCATAGAAGGTTGAAGAAAATCGCGATGACGAAAAAATTCCCCACATATACCATAGCTGCAATTCTCTGTTCGCTATGCCCGATGTATTCCGCCAGCAATGACGTTGTAAATGGCACAACGGTCGCACCCAAGAGCAACAACGCATTGAACACCAGGAGCAAATGGTCAGAGCGTTTAATGAGTGTAAATAGTTTGTGGTGGTTTATCCACATGATACCGATCAACGCAAAACTGGTAAGGAACGCGAGATAGGACGGCCACTGCCTTAGCAATGCCTCGCCCAGTGTTGTCGTTTCGGGCAGATCGCGCGGCACGTGCATATCCAGTATGAGCAGAGTAATTGCAATTGCAAATACGTCATCGCTAAAGGCTTCGACGCGTCCCGTTTCTTTCTCGTCTCTTGCTTCGATTTCCTTTTGATTCATACATACTCCTGCCAACCAGATTGGTCAGTTCGTCAGCGTGTGCGTGATTCTTCGTCTCCATGATTTTATTGTATTCAGAAATACATAATTTGCTTGACTGAAATTGCTACAATAAAAAGCCGCTCCCTATGAGCGGCATTTGACCTTTATGGTTTTTCATCACACAATCTCGTTACGAAACATCCTCACAAGCACAATCGCTGTCACAATTGTCGAAACGATGAAGACGATCACAAATTCAATGGGATCTTCGCTTCCAAGTGCTGCTTTGATCCCATCTCCCAATGCTGCTCCAATGGACCAGCCTAAAATATTGGCATAAATCCACCAGTTAGCATTATGAGTCTTGCTCCGCAGAACCAGCCATTGAAAGAATCCTACTAGAGCACCAAACAGCGCACCATGGCCAAGACCTTCAATAACCTTGCCCAATACGCCACTGCCATTACCAAGGAATCCTGCAAGATTGATCGCCCAAAAAATTGCCCAGGCTGCGAACGTAGCTGCAATCCACCAGGCGGAAACGAGACGGCGCAACGCCAGCCATTGCATCGCAGCACAACCCAAACCAAATGTGCACCCGATAACGAGTCCAAACAGAAATGGCGGAAAGTTGTTAATCGCAACGCCCAATCCTGCAAACAGGATGACTAATCCCAAGATGAGTCCTCCAAGCGTTGCAAGACTCCACCATAATCCTAATTTCCAATCTACAGCGCTTTTCATAAGCTAACTCTTTTGCGCAAGATAGGTTCCCAAATTTCCTTTTGCGGGTGGCATTTCATAAACGAAGATCAAATCACGATTATCAAACTCCTGCGGTTCCCATTCAGGGAAATCAGCAGAGATGGAAACCAGCCGCGCGCCTTGTTTCATCTGCTTTTCCAAATGCGGAGCCAATTTTATGAGTTCCTTCGAGGTTGCGTAAATAAAAACGACATCCGCATCGCTCAAGTTTGCCTTGTAAAAATTTTCCCACCTGACGTCAATTTTCCTTCCAAATCCGCTTGCGACCGCGCGCAGCCAGATCAATGCGCATTGGATGGGACCGATTTCGAGCCCCACTGCCTTTGCGCCAAAGTCACGCGCGGCGATGAGGAGCACGCGTCCATCACCTGCGCCGAGATCATAGAGAGTTTCATTTGGTTGGAGGTTCGCAAGCTTCAAGGCTTTATGGATTCGCTCAGGTTTTGTCGAGACAGGAGGGAGTCCATACAGTGCGGGGACAAGAATCCATAGCAAGATAGCAAAGAAAAGAAGAACAAAGAAAGCAAAAGAAGCAAGGATGATCATGTTAATCGTGATGATGCGAAACATACCAGACGGCGGCTAGTCCTAGCAAATTAAACGCTACTGCCGCGCCTGTCACAATGGAAAAACCGAATGTGTATAAGGTTGGCGCAAGCAATGCTCCAATGGCACGTCCCATAGAATTTGCCGCGCCAGCAAAGGATAAAGTCGTGGCACGTGCGGAGGGCATCATTTCGGTCATGAGCGGGATGATGCTGACAATTGTAAATTCAAAAGTGATATAGAACAGGAATAAGCCGATCAACGCACCAAGCTCCGTGCGACCAACAAGTGGCAACAGAATTGCCGCAGCACAATTCGCCAGGAGACCAATCCCCGCCGCGCGGACCTTCCCCACGCGATCCACAAACAGAGCAACGAACCCTTCCCCTCCCAGTTCAGACAAACCGATGATCGCGGAGGCTCCTGCCAGCGCGGCGATCTGCAATTTGAATGAATCTTCGAGCCATACGCCAAACATTAGGTTCACCACTTCGTTCGCAGCGGTCATTGAAAGTCCAATTGAGAAAGCGACCAACACAACGGGAGTGGTAATGATTTGCTTTGCGTGGCCAAACATGCCATCCTGATGATGAACAGGTTTCTCAGAATCGGTAAGGGTCAGCGCGATAAAGAGCAGGGCTATCAATCCCAGAATACCCAAGACCCAAAACGGAGCAGACCATGTTGATCTGGTGATGATGAACCCCATGGCAGGGATGCCAAAAATAAAAGCCAGCGACCATGCAAATTCCATGATTCCGATTGCCGTGCCACGTTTTTCATAAGAAATGTGATCGGCAACATAAGAAGTAAGCGAAGGGTCGAAGATCGC
>DASWEH010000137.1:0-4043 GCA_036394895.1 Anaerolineales bacterium | reverse complement strand
CTTGCAGATACAATGATGCATTCTTCGTCTGGCTTTGTTCGGCATTGGGCTCGCCTCATGCTACATTTTTCATGCAAGCCCATTATATTTTGAATTGATTAAGTTATTTTTGGACAAATCCTAATACCCTTTTCCAAAAAGAAAAACGCCTCTAAAAAGTTCAGAGGCGCTTATAAGGAAGCATATTGATAGGGCGATTTTCTATGTCAACATTATAAATAAGTTTTGTATCTTGGCCTTTCGAAAGCAAGTTTAAAGTGATTGATAACAACTGCTATTTGACAGTTGTGCAATCTCTTATTATAATTGTGCATAATCACACAATTAAAGTCAAGATTGTCTTATTTACGATCATCGGCTAAATATTTGGGTCAAGCCTTGATGATGAACTGTTTTTACTTTACAATAGCGTCCAGATAGCACGGGCAAGAGAGACTACTCAGTGAGGAGAGAGGCATGAATGAGAAACATATTCAGCAGGTACTTGAAATAGAAAAACGAGCACAGGAAATTCATGAAGCGGCAACGAAGGAAGCGCAGCAGTTGCCGGTGATAGCTGAGCAGGAAGCCCAGGCGTTGATTGAGAAAGCGAAGGCGGAAGCACAGCAAAAAGCACGCGAAATGGTATCCGGAGTGAGGGCGGAAGAAGAAAGTGCCCGTATTTTGTCAGAGGTTGAAGAAAAGAATAAACAGTTCGAAGCACTTGCGACGAGCAACTTCGATCGTGCTGTTAGCTATGTGCTTGAACGTGTAGTCGGTAGGGCTTAATTTATGGCCGGTGGCGTCGCAGGCTATGCGGCAATCAGCGCGCGCGTGAGGGCGATGTATGCTGATTTGCTCACTCCTCAGGATATGATTCGGTTGAGCGAGGCGCCTGATTTTGTCTCGTTGTTTAACGCACTCAAAAACACTGCTTATGGACCCTATCTTGAAGGACTTAAAGATAAGGATATCAATCCAAGGCGTGTCATCATCCAGATCAAAAGAAAATTAGCGGATGCCTATTACAGCGTCATCCAAATGTCACCCGTTCAGACCCGTCCATTGGTGAAGCAGTTATACCGTTATTATGAAATAGGCAATCTGAAAGCGATCTTACGTGCAATCGTGACCGTTTCCACGTGGAATACCGAAACTAGCCTTTGGGACAGAGTGCGCGATGTGCTGTTTCCCTTGGGTTCGTCTTCGGTGTTACCCGCGCAGACGATGGTTGAATCTGGTAGCGTGGCGACGGCAGTCGATTTGTTACAAGGAACGCCTTACGAAGAAGTCCTTTCGTTCGCCATGAAGAGATACTCAGCCGAGCAAAACCTCTTTCCTATCGAAGTGGCGTTGGATTTGACTTACTGGCGTCGCTTGTGGTCAGAAGCGCAAAAACTGACAGGTCAGGACCGAGAGCGTAGTGTGCGAATTATTGGCTCACTGCTTGATATGAATAACCTGATGTGGGCGATCCGGTATCGTGTTTATCATAAACTCTCTGAAGAGGAAATCATTAACTATACGTTGCCTTTTGGGTATCGAGTTAAGGATTCAGACATTCGCGCAATCGCTGCCGGAGCGGATATTGCCTCGGTGATCACGCGGCTTTACCCTGGAATTCCCGATGTAAATGCCCTCCTTGAGAATCCTCAGACTGGCTTGCCAAAACTGGAAGTTCTTCTCAAACGCCGGATTATGGAAGAGTGCCTGGCGGCTTTTGTGGGAAATCCATTCCACATTGGGATTCCACTGGCTTTTTTGGTGATGCATGATTTCGAAGTGCAGGATTTGATTGTTCTGATCGAAGCAAAGTCTTCAGGATTGCCGGAGGAGGAATATCGCCCATTTTTATTAAAAGCAAATTTGCTTCCTGAGCATTAAGCGGAACGTCCCAAAGATTGAGTGAAGCGAGCCTATCGTGTGAAAAAAACCTCACCTGCACTCACCTGCGCTTGAGGCTTGCGCCTCAGCGCAAGGCGCAAGTGTGAAGCTGAACGCTTCACGTTCAGGTGCAAGTGTCGGGACGGTGTGTAACACAGTATATAAGATTTAGCGATTCGGATTGATAATCTTGTTATTATTATGGAGATGATATGCTATTTCCGGAAGCCATGACTGAAGTTGAATTGATTGTCCCATCCAAAGACCTTTTGGCTGTGACAAAAGTATTGGGTAACCGCGGAGTTTTTCATCAGATCGATAGTACCTATTTGGGCTTGGAAAATTTGGGACCGAATACCTGGCAGGAAAAAGCCGCCAGTTATTCCACACTAGAGCGCCGGATCCAGGTGATCATGCAGAACTTGAACCTGGAAGAGAAGTATTCTGGACCTTCTAATGTTGATTCAATTGCTGATTTGGAGCCCCTGCAGTCTGCTGTGGATCGTATTGAAGCGGAGGTGAAGCAGACCAGTGATCAACTGGCTGCTGAAAAGAAAAACCTGGAACAGCTTGAAAGCCAGCTTCATCAACTGGAACCCATTGCAGATGCAAATGTTAATGTTGGGGCATTGCGGAAATCGAATTATTTGCATTCGGTGCTGGGGATCATCCCTGCAGAGAATGTAAGCAGGCTTGAAACAAGCCTATCCAGAGTCCCTCACGCCTTTTTTACGTTGCGTGAAGATCCCAAAAAACCTGTGGTGTGGTTGTTGGGTCCACGCAGTAATTCGGATGTGATCGATCGGGCGGTGAAAAGCGCGTATCTGAATCCCCTCACCCTGCCGGAAGAATTCGAGGGCACGCCAGCACAGATCAACGAATCGATCCGCAAAGCGATTGAGACCTCCAAGCAGAAGACTGCAGAACTGAATGCCACCCTCGCAAAGCTGGCTGAGACTCACAGGCAAGAATTATATCGATTGTTGTGGGACGTTCATGTAAGCCGAATGATTGCCGATGCGATTGCCCGGTTCGGACAGCTTCGCCATACTTATGTGGTAGTGGGGTGGGTTCCGAGCGCCGATCTGGATGCCTTAACGCAACGTCTAAAACAAGCCTCCAAGGAGATCCTGATCGAGGCAAGGCCCATCGAACCCGCGGGGCATCATGCAAATGTCCCCGTTGCCTTGCAAAACTCTGGCTTCCCGGGCTGGTTTGAATTATTGGTGAATACCTATGCGCGGCCTCGCTATGAGGAACTTGATCCTACTGTTCTAATCGCGGTGACGTTTCCTTTGCTCTATGGAGCCATGTTTGGCGATGTGGGTCACGGACTCGTCCTGGCTGCCTTTGGCTGGCTTTTGAAGAGCAAACGAGTGCCTGCCCTGCGTAGTATGGCAAGTCTGGGAGGAATCCTGATCGCCAGCGGAATATCGGGCACCATCTTTGGATTCCTCTTTGGCAGTATTTTTGGGTTTGAAGATATCCTGCCGGAACATCCATTTTTCAAGCACTTCTTTTGGATGCATCCAATTAAGAATATCCTCACAACACTCGCCATTGCTGTAGGAACCGGAATCGTATTGCTCACGATTGGCTACCTGTTGAATCTTTATAATGCATTTAGAGCCCGGGATTGGGGCAGATTCTTTTTTGACTCGAATGGGCTTGCCGGTTTGATCTTCCACTGGTCATTTCTTGGGATTTTTGCGAGCGCTCTGGTCCCCGGGTTTCCCATTCCAACAATCGTATTCGTTATTTTGGCGGTTGTCAGTGTGCTGCTTTGTGTGGTCTTGGCAGAACCCTTGAGACATTGGATGGAGGGTCATCACCCGCTCATTGAAGGTGGCGTTGGGATGTTTATCGTCCAAGCTGCAGCGGAGTTGCTCGAGAAAGTGATCAGTGTGTTCAGCAATACCCTATCGTATGTGCGTGTGGGTGCCTTTGCTATTGTTCATGCCGGTTTCACCAACGCGGTATTTGTTATTGCAAGGTTGTTGGGTGGAGGTCATGAGTCGGGATTTGTTTACTGGGCGGTGGTGGTACTCGGGAATCTCGGCGTTATTCTTTTGGAAGCCTTCATCGTCTTCATCCAGACGATGCGTCTCCACTACTACGAATTCTTCAGCAAGTTCTTCAGAGGTGGCGGCTCAGCTTACGAGCCGTTGACCCTTTCAAGC
>DASWEH010000136.1:0-16988 GCA_036394895.1 Anaerolineales bacterium | reverse complement strand
TCACTCCAAATGGAAAACCCGGCCGAACATTTGGTGGTCTATCCCAAGATCATTCCCTTCACCTCTGTGCAAATTCCTTCTTATTCGCCGCAGGGGACATTACGGCATAGCATGCCTCTGTTCGAAGATCCGACCCAGGTCTTTGGCAAGCGAGGCTATACATCCGGTGATTCGCTGCGCAGGATCGATTGGAAAGCTTCTGCCTCCACCGGTCAATTGCAGGTGAAGTTGTTCGAGCCATCCATCGCCCTCGAAACATGTGTCCTGTTGAATCTCAACGCAGAGGATTACTATTATCGCAGTCGCGTGGATACCACGGAGCTGGCGATCGTGATCGCGGCCTCCATCTCCAATTGGATCGTTGGGAAAAAGCAAATGGTCGGATTAATGGTGAACGGTCGCGATCCGTTGACGGCGGACGGCAAACCTCAGTCCATTCCTCCGCGCAAAGGAAAGCGTCACCTCATGCGCGTATTGGAGACCCTGGCGCGGGTTGAAATCGCTGACAATTCGGCCATTGTCCCCTTAATCCAGGCACAACGCTATCAGCTTGCCTGGGGCACGACCCTGATCGTGATCACAGGCAGGGCAGGAGATGACGTGCTGGATGAGCTTTATCAGGCGCGGCGCTTGGGACAGAACATGGTATTGATTCTGGTGAACCGGGACATCTCGGATGAGGCTACCCGCCGGCGCGCCAAAATTTTAGGGATACCGGTTTTTTCGATTGCTTCGGAACGCGATCTGAGTATCTGGATGCAGGAATTCAAACACGCATGAATCGAAAAGCAAATTCGAACACCATTGGAAATGAGAAAATGTTTCGATTCGCCAGTTACGCGCTGGTGTTCCTGATGATGGCTTGCGTCCTCCTGACCCTCGGTAGTCTGATTCAGAACCTATCGTCAAACGGGCACGCCGGCATCATTGCAGGTGTCCTGTTGTTTATTGTGATCGACCGGCTCTATACTTATCGACAATTGAAATCCCTAACCGTCCTCAGTTCAGAATGGGCGATTGCGCTTGGCACGCAGTGGATCGTCATTGCGCTGTTTATCCGATTCTTGCTTTCGTATGCAAATGGACTGGATGCCTTCCTCATGGATCTGTCGCTTTTTGCGCGTGGATACGTCGAGACGATCTTCACGCCGGAGTTTATCCTTACTTTATTCCTTGCCCTCATGGTTTGGGTCCTCACGGCGCAGTTTTTGACCCTGCTCGATGAAATTGGCCTGGATGTAGAAGTGGCTTTGCGGGAGGAAGCGGCCCGCATCCCAAGCGAGGTAGTACCCGCCCATCAACGTTTGGTGAATCTGATCTTTAGCCTGGGGATCTTCCTGGTGGTCCTGACTGTCCTGGCGCGCATTAATTTGCGTTCCACATTTTCCGATACCGTTGGAATACCCAATGTGGTATGGAATGGTTTGTCAGATGTGGAAGCGGGCGCTTTGCTCTATTTCGTTTTCGGATTGGCACTGCTAAGCCTGAGCCGGTTGATGTCGTTACAGACCCACTGGAATCGACAACGCATTCCTGTTTCGTCCAAAAATCTGACAAGACAATGGGGGATGTATAGCCTGTTCTTCCTCTTGATCCTGGCAGTGATCGTCAGTCTGCTGCCAGCGGGTGACAGCCTTGGTTTTTTCTCGATCGTGGGAACCGTGTTGGGTTTTCTAGTTGGTGTGCTTGCCTTTCTTTCGCTATTGATCGTAAATCTTATTTTGATACTTTTCAGTCTTCCTTTTTTGTTATTTGGTAAAGCGCCTCCGTTCCTGGGCGGAATTGCTCCGCCGCCTTTGCCGACCCTGCCGACTCAGCCGCAATCACCCTTCACAAACAGCGCCCTCTGGGAATTGATCCGGTCCATCTTTTTGTGGGGAGCGTTGGCGGCGATCCTTGTTTTTGCGTTCATCCATTTCGTGCGGCAACATGACAGCATTCTTGCCGCGCTGCGCAATTCGCGGATTACGAATTGGCTTCTCCTTGCCTGGCAATGGTTGTACAGAAGTGCGGACAAAACCCGCGCAAATCTGTCGCGGGCGATCGCAGATGGATGGCAAAGTATCGTTTCGCGATTAGAAGGACGACGCATCCTGCCTCGCCCGGGCTGGATCAGCCTCAGATCGCTTGATCCGCGCCGCCAGATTTACTTTTTCTACCTGGCGATGATCCGGCGCGGGGATGAACAGGGGTTGAGGCGTAAGCCCTCCCAGACACCCTCCGAATATGCGCTGACCTTGGAGAAGGACTTGCCATCCGCCAGCGAAGATATTGATTCAATGACCAAATCCTTTGTGGAAGCACGTTATAGCCGCCAGGAAGTTGATCCCAAGGACGCAGATACGGTCAAAGCCATATGGGGGCGCATCCGGCGCGCATTGCAGAGTAAAGCGAAACGCGAACGCTCTGCAAATAAGTAATCACTTGCTGCCACCGAACGTACGTGGCAGGTGATGTCTGTGTTGCGGCAGGCCATCTCCGCAGGAGAGATGCAGGACATCATGGAAAGTCTGCCCAGCGATTATACGGAATTATTTGACAAGGAACCACCTAACCCGGTACAGCGATAAACAGAATATAGGAATTTTCATTCTTCAGATATTCCGTAACCACAACGCTAGACTTCTAACATGGGATGTGGCTGGTAAGCAGCTTCTAAGCGGTCCATTTCTTCAGGTGATAGCACAATATCGAGCGCGGCTATCGCTTCCTCGAGATGCTGCATCTTGGTTGCACCAATAATAGGCGCAGTGACATAGGGTTTGTGAAGCATCCACGCCAGCGCGATCTGCGCAGGGGAAACGCCACGTTCACGTCCCAGTTGAATCACGCGATCCAATACATCGAAATCGTTATCAGCATAGTAGAGTCGTTGAGCCAACGCGTCAGTTTTGGAACGTGTCGTCTCACCACTTTTATCCCGTGTACGGTTCCCCGCCAGAAAGCCGCGTGCCAATGGACTCCAGGGAATGATTCCAATTCCTTCTGCTACACAAAGAGGAGTCATCTCGCGCTCTTCTTCACGGTAAACAAGATTATAGTGATTTTGCATGGAAATGAAGCGCGTCCAACCGTGCTGGTCGGCAATGTAGAGTGCCCTCGCGAATTGCCAGGCATACATGCTGGATGCACCAACGTACAGCGCCTTCCCTGCCTTAATAACGTCATGAAGTGCTTCCAAAGTCTCTTCAATGGTTGTCTCGTTGTCCCAGCGATGGATCTGGTAAAGATCAATATACTCTGTGCCGAGACGGCGCAGGGATGCATCGATTGCCGCCATAATGTGCTTGCGTGAGAGACCACTCTGATTTGGTTTATCTCCCATTGGGAAGAAAACTTTGGTAGCGATCACCACTTCATCACGTGGGACGAAATCACGAATGGCACGCCCAAGGATCTCTTCGCTTAAGCCTGATGAGTACATATCAGCAGTATCGAAGAAATTGATGCCTGCCTCTAAGGCGCGTTGAATAAATGGGCGACTCGCCTCTTCGTTAAGCATCCAATCCCGTTCTGCGGGTGTGCCGTAGCTCATACAGCCAAGACAGAGACGAGATACCTTAACTCCGGTTCTGCCAAGATTCACATATTGCATAGGGTTGCCTCCTCATTGGCTCCTTGGAAACTGTTTCTTAAAGACCTTTTAGGACACGGACAACACGGATTACACTGACTTTCACGGAAAAAACCGTTAAAAACGCCGCTCTTTTCCGTGTTTTCCGCGAAAACCGTGTACAAAAAAGGATGTGATAGAGACCTAAGAACCACTCTCTTAGGTATTCACCGGTTGATGGATGGCTACTCCAACCATGATCAGCAAAATACCAACCATTTCGATTCCACTGGGTACCTGCCCAAGGATCACAGCACCAATCACCACAGCAAGCGCGGGGAGCATGCAAAGCATCAGGGCGAACGAGGCACGAGGTAAGCGCGCCATCGCTAACTGGTCGGTGATATAGGGAATGACCGATGAACAAACACCCACACCAATTCCCGCCAAGAGCAGTTGCGCGCTTGCGAAAGCAGGTTTGGCTTCACTGAATCCAATAGGGAAGATGATCAGGAATGCAATCAGCATTGAAGTGGCAAGCCGGTCGATCCCGGCGCTGCCACCATCCTGGGCGATGCGGTGTCCAAGCACGATGTAAAGCATAAAAAGGACACAGTTCGCAAGCGCAAAAGCCAGACCGATAAGTTGTCCCTCAAACCGAACGTTCGACAACAGTCCGCCGCCTGCTACTGCGAAACCAAGCGCCCATAAGTTGCGCTGGCTGCGGGCGCCGATCGCTGCTAACAAGATCTGGCCCACAAATTCGATAGCTCCTACTGTACTCAACGGCAGGCGGGAAATAGCCAGGTAGAAACTTGCGTTCATCATTGCTAATACTGTACCCAAAGCGAAAAGGAGTCTGCGCTGCTCCCACGCACTATTGAGAAGGAGCCGCCATGGACGCCGCCAGAGAGCGAAAATGGCTGCGGCGCTGGCAATACGTAACCAGGCAACACCTAGTACGTCCACACGGGCAAATAGCAATACAGCAAATGCTGGCCCAAGGTAATGGAAACTGGCACTAACCAAGAAATATAGAATGGGCGGAATTTGGCTGTGATCCCTCGTACGATAAGCTACCATTAATATAACCTTTTTAGCGAAATCATGACCATTCCATCGTATAATGAAAATTGCCAGTTGTACATATGAAAGTAAAGGGAAAAGTGCAAATATGACTCAAAATTCAATGGAAAAGGCAATATTTACTTACAAGCCCAATCATGAGCTGCTTGATGATGTGAACATTCAGTTACTGAAGGAACTTCAGCAGGAACCCCGATTAACGATGTCCGAACTGGGTCGTCGAGTTGGCATGTCTGCTCCTGCCGTGACCGAACGAGTCCGTCGCATGGAAGAAGCCGGGATCATTTTAGGCTACCGTCTCGACGTCAACCCTGCTGCTCTTGGACTGCCCATTACCCTCTACATACGGATCCGCCCCAGCCCTGGACAACTCCCGAAAGTTGCCGAACTTGCCAGGCAGATCCCCGAAGTGGTGGAATGTCACCGAATCACCGGCGAAGATTGTTTTATTCTTAAAGCGTATATTCCAGCAATGGATCAATTAGACCGCATTCTCGACGCCTTCCTCATTTATGGCTCAACCACAACCTCAATTGTTCAATCCTCACCTGTGCCTCTACGTGTAGCACCACTACCAGGTTCAATCGATTAATGGGACGGCAGAAATCATCATTCCTCACCGCTCGTGATTCTTTCTGCAACCCGAAGAATCTGATCAGCAGCAAAGTCTGCCGCATCTTGAGTCAAGCCTTCTTTAACCATCAGGTGACGGACAATTTCAGTGCGGTCCATCTCGAGTACTTCGTCGGGCCCCCAGCCTTTGGCATAGGTTGCATAAATTTCTTCTGCGCTTAAATCATAATAAACAGATTGGATCTGACTGTCGCGATGAGCATCTCGTTGCGCGAGTTTTTCACGTGATTCGCGAACCTGTTCTTCGAGTATATCGAGTACCTCTCTCAGCGCCACCATCGGATCCGGGTCCTGTTTTGTGACCGCGAGATCTTGTGGACGCTTATAGACTACGATGCGCACGCGATACACGTCATAGGTCTGTGTATCCACAGTTTTTTCCAACGAAACAGCCGCACCGATCATATCCGAGTGAGACGAAGCGAGTTCTCTCAATCGCTGTTCTGTCTCACGCTTGAATTCGTCACCCACCTCCGACACCTCGACATTATAGTCAACATAAAAATCTGAGCTTCCCATACTGTCTCCTTTAATCCTTAATATTCATGTGGCTTGGCCTCTACGAGCAAGTGTCTATAGCACGACGCTAAATGCACGATGTGTACAATGATAGTAACGATTTGAGGACGAGACAATTAGGGATTCCCCTGTCCGCGGGGATGGCCCCATAGGGCTGCTCCTCAAACTTCCTCACCGGGAGGAGACAAAGTAAAAAGCTGCTTGAATCCGATAATCGACCGTACTATAATAAGGATATGGATACAATGGAAATGCTTGCTCGATTTGCCCGCCACAATCCGCAGAAGAGTTTTTTCGTGAAGGACATTTCTGGTATGGTACGTATGAACCAGTATAACCAGTATATGAGACACTGGCCTATTGTATTAAAGGCTTTGCGCCGCCTGTGGGAATTAGGGAAAGTATCCGAGTTGAAAAGTCCGTTTTATGAACCGGTTGAAAAGCCAGCAAATAAATAATCTGTAGTCTGTAGACCAATAAATTTGAAATAATAACTCCCCGGTAAAAGGGGAGTTTTCTTGTTAGTCGTTTGTTTGGCTTTTATGACTATTCACTAGGTCTGCTATCGAAAGTTCGGCACCTGTTGATGGTCGTTTTAATCAGCTAAAGAAATGAGTGATTTTGCCAGCGCAACCGCCCAGCTGGCGTCCGGGGCGTAGCCGTCCGCAGCGATACCCTGCCAGCGAAAGTGTTGATTCGGGTGGTTTAATATTAAGCATGATTCGCACTTTGTCACCATCCGTAACTTGGCTCATTTGGCCTGGTTCAATTCCATTTAAGTTGAGCTTCACAGAAACATCCTTTGTGATTTGCCAGCTGACCGGTATCGAGATTAAGTTGAATACTTTAATATCCCCATCCAAACAAAAGGTGAATAGCTGCCCGCGGCTTGTTGAATATTTTTACCAATGAGTGCACTGGACCATAGGCGGATTGATGCGACGTTGTCAGGAACTACCCACCTGTATATTCAACGCGAAAGAATTCATGGGTACCAGCTTCAACACTCGTCATCATCTGGTTGAACCAAACCTGAAATTCGACCTCCCGGTACAGGGTGCGCCGGTGGCTTTCCCAGGCGGACAGGCTTTCAGTTTCAATCTCGATCACTGCCTGGAACATGGGACCGCTGATATCCGTCAGAATGCGCGGTTTCGAACCCACGTTGAAAAATTCCAGCAATCCACCATAGCGCTGTAAGAGGCCAACGGCCGTGTGAATTTGCCATTCATACGCCTGGTAAGCCTCTCGTACGACGGTGACACCTCGGCGTGACCAGGTTTGGATTTGTCCCTCAACGTTGTAATACTCGCGCTGTCCTCCTTCGATAAACAACTGAAATTGCTTGAACCAGCGCTCAAACTCGGGTTGGGCGAATTGTTTTTCCCGCATCTCTGTGAATTCTGCCATGTTTTCTACAACGAACTCATTCACCAGGTTGTACATTTTCCCGGTGATGTCCGTCAGCACTTCAAAATGCTGTCCCATGACCACCCTTTCAGAGACTGGCATGGATAGCTGGGTAAATAATTCTACGGCCTGATCGATCTTGCCGAATTTTACTTGTAAAACATCTCGAATTTGGATCATGGAACAGGTTCTCCTGCTACTCCACTCGTTCTATACAACCATCACATTCGACAGTCATCGCAACTGCCAGATCAACCAATTCGCGGGTTTTTGACCAAGCAAGCAGCCTTGTTTGCAGCGTCACCGATCGTACGATCTTCCCTGACAATATCTGGGCTGGAGCGGCCAATTGCCTTTCACAACCGGATGAATGATCAGGTGATTAATCGGATTGACGATCACATAGTAAATCGTCCGACATGACCGTCAGAACACTGTACTTCTGCATTCACAGGAATATCGATCTTTTTCACTCCTCAGATGAAAATCAAGTCTGTGTCCATGTGCGCATATTTGCGGTTCTTTCATTTATGCGGCCCAGGTTTCGTGTGAGTGACTTCATTTGGGTGGGATCTCAAGCCGTTCGTGCTCGGTCCTCATACATCGGTTCGAGACAACCTTGAGTCCAGCCTCTTTTGCCTTTCGTTCTGGTTCCTGATTGCTCGAGACGACGCCTAGTTGGGCCCAAAGGGTCTTTGCACCTACCGCGATGGCCTCGTTGACAATCCCGCCGAGGTGCGTAGGATCACGAAACACGTCCACAATATCAATGGGCTCAGGAACCTCAGACAGTGAGGGATAGCTACGGTCGCCCTCCACGGACTTAATCATAGGATTGACAGGATACACCGTATATCCCATTTCCTTGAGATATTGTGCGACCTGATAGCTGGAATAGTAATGATCGTTGGACTCACCCACCATGGCGATCACGCTACATTTTTCCAAAATATCCCACAGTTTTTCATCACTATCATCGAAATCGATATCCAACATCTTGATCCTCCAGTTTACGTTTGTCGGAATCCACAAACCGCTTCAACTCAACCTAACGAGCCAGATGACTAGTAAGCATGCCTAACATGGCATTTCCTGATTTTCTAATTTCCTCGAATATGACTTCTGGACGTTGCTTGTCCTATACCAGTACTGTAATATCATCTTTGCACGAACATAATTGTTTGTCATCCCCATGTGAGGGAGGATGAAATCGGGGAATGTACATGATACGCTTAATTATAACGATAATTGCTGGCAAAAAGGAAAAGTTTAGCGGAGTAGTGAACAACCAAAGAGATAGCAATAACGATGAACATCGATGAACAGAACATGAATTCTATGCAGACACTATGCCATGTGATCCTGGTATCGGGCGTTGTTTTTAAGATGGATTGGGGTGTTGGTCACCTAGTCAACTATAATCGTAAGCAATAGATAGGAGCAAATGTCTCACTATAAACAAATGAGGTAATTTAATATGTCGAATCCCCTTTTCATCAAATTAGGAATTGCTGTCTTGGTTGGCGGTATTATTGGACTCGAGCGTGAGTATCACTATAAAGCTGCTGGCTTTCGTACAATCATTTTAATTACAATCGGTTCTACTTTATATACCCTATTTTCAATTTCAATTGCAGGCGCTACAGACAGTACCACACGTATTGCATCAAACATTGTTACCGGGATTGGTTTTTTAGGAGCAGGTACAATTCTCCGCGATGGGGGAAGGATAGGCGGCTTAACAACCGCAGCGACAATCTGGTTAGCAGCCGCGCTTGGAATGGGTATTGGAGCAGGCGAAATAGATACTGTCCTTGTCGCAGCCGGTGTGGCTCTGATCGTTTTATTGATATTTCCACGAGTTGTAAGTTGGATCAATAAAATCCGCGATGCTCGGACATATAAAATTGTAATTGGCACGGGAAATATTGACGAGCTAGAAAAACTAAAGCAAGCTTTTATAGATTGTCATTTGCTTGTATCTGAAGACCACGTGCAAATATCTGAGGGATCTATTGCCAGCTCATGGCGTATCATTGGTAGACCGGAAAATCACGATAGGTTAGTCAGAACACTGCTGAGGAATAAGGATATTGTTCGATTGGAATATTAACTGATCTTTTCTTTCCTAATGGTTTCCGCTATATCTTTTAATTTCGATTTAAGGACTCGCATTTCGGCGGGGGATGCTCACCTCGATTTGCCGAGCAAAGTGTCTGAGGTTGTTTTTTGAGTTTTTCCTCTGTATAATAGGGATATGCTTACTGGATTGCCGCCGCGCGAACTTCGCATCCTGCAGCTGCGCTACGGTCTGCTTGATGGACAGGCTTACACGCTGGAAGAAGTGGGACGCAAAATGGGCGTAACGCGTGAGCGCGTCCGCCAAATCGAGGCGCAGGCATTGAGCCGGTTTATGACAAACTGGCCCATTATATTAGATGCTTTGCGTCGACTGTGGGAGATGGGGAAAGTATCCGAATTGAAAAGTCCATTTTATGAACCGATTGAAAAGCCAGCAAATCAATAATCTGTAGTCTGTAAACCAATAAATTTGAAATAATAACTTCCTGGTAAAAGGGGAGTTTTCTTGTTAGTCGCTTATTTGGCCTTTATGATTATTCATTAGGTCTGCTTTCGAAAGTTTGCACCTTCTGATGGTCGTTTCAATCATCTGAAGAAATGAATGATTTTGCCAGCGCAACCGCCCAGCTGGCATCCGAGGACTACCACCAGTTACAGCAGGAAAATTAAATTTCCCATAAAATGCGATTAAAATGGAATGAATGGCGCCGGACGTGCATCGCAGGACGTGACGCTGTTGGGAAATGATCAATTGGAGAGGAGTCAGAAACTTCGATGATGAATAGCAATGCTTTCCACAAGAGTGAGAACGACAAGCTCAAAGTAGCCATCAAAGAAGAACAGCTCACTGTGGCTCCGGAAACCCGAGCCACGCTTACCGTTGGTATTCTCAATAATAACCCGTATGAGGATGACTTTGACATCATCGTCAAAGGCGTGCCTCCTGAATGGGTTACCATCCCAACCCCTGTCGTCCACCTTGGTGCGGGAGAAGCAAAACTCATCACTGTGACCGTTCGACCGCCCTCGATGCCAGATGATCGGGTGGCCCAATTTAACCTGGATGTTCGCGTCGTCAGCCAGAGGGATCCCGAGGGTTCCGCAACTGCCCGCAGCGTCCTGACGGTGTCCGCTTACCAATCGGAGGGACGCATCGGTGTCATGCTTGGCTCGGTCCATTTTCCGGTGAGCCCAGGTTCAATCATCGATATTCCCATCCTCTTGCAAAACCGTGGCGATGAAGAAGATACCTTTCGCTTGAACGTCCGCGGCCTTCCAGAAAGCTGGGTATCCACCAACTCGACACTCACCAGGCTGGCGCCAAACGAAAGCCTGGAGATCCAGCTTACCCTGCGAGTGCCTCGCTCGTCGCAAGCCGCTGCCGGGCGCAACCCCTTTACGATTCAGATTGCCAGCGAATTGTTTCCCACCCAAACCACAGACGTGGACTGTATATTAACAATCGGTTCTTTCTTACAATTCTCCACCTCACTGGAGCCAAGCTCGCTCCAGGCCGGTCAATTCGGACAGGTGATCGTCGATAACGAAGGAAACACTGCCGATACCTACGGCTTGAGTTTTCGAAGTCCAGAAAATGTATTGATCTTCGAAAAAGCGGTACAGGTCGCGAGGCCCGGTCCGCAACCAGGTACACAGCAACTTCAAACGGCTTTTGTAGAGATCCCACAAGGGGAGAGGCTTCAAGTGCGGGCTGGTGAGCGCGGCGCTTATTCATTTCGCGCCAGGCTGCGGTCACGCCCATTTGTTGGTGGTGAGCAGACTTATCCCTTTACGGCCAATGTTCGATCCACCTCGAATGAATCGGCAGATCTCCCAGGTCAGGTCAGCGAAAAGGGATGGATCCCATATTGGGTAGTGGGCGCCGGCGTGGGCGGATTTTTGCTTCTCTGTCTCCTATTCCTCATTCCCTTTTGGAATTGGAATATACCGACCTCCGCTAGCGCCACACAAACGGCTGCTTTCGATCAAACACAGACTGCCATCTCAGGAGGGGGAGATTCTGACGGCGATGGATTACCGAATGATCGTGAGGTTGCGCTTGGCACGGATCCCCTTAAGCCAGATACCGATGGAGATAAGCTGTCGGATCGGGAGGAAGTCGAAACGCGTATGACCAATCCGCTGGTCCCTGATACGGATGCTGACGGTTTGTCGGATGGCGACGAGGTTCAAACCTATCAGACTGACCCGCGCAATCCTGATATGGATGGCGATGGAAGAGCAGACGGACTCGAAGTCGCTGGGGGAAGCGATCCGCGCAACGCGGATACCGATGGCGATGGCGTGCGAGACGGTGATGAGATCAAGCTTGAAACTGACCCACGTAATCCCGATAGCGATGGTGATGGTTTGAAGGATGGACAGGAGAACGCGACTTGCCCGCGTCCGCGCGTCCCCGATTCGGATGGTGATGCAATCGTAGATGGCAAGGATCTGGATCCCTGTAACCCAGCCAACCCTGCTTTGACTGCTACAGCTGCTGCCGCTGCCGCGCAAGCGACAGCCGCGGCGCCAACCGCTACGCAGACCGCTACGCAGACTGCTACGCAAACAGTAACGCCCACTCCAACCAGCACGCCAACCCCCACGCCGACCTTGGCCCTGCCCAGCCTGCAGGGAATCATGCTCTTTAGCTCAGACCGGGAAGGCAACTCGGAAATCTACGCTTTGAACTTAGCCAATCTGGCGCCGGCTCGATTGACGAATAATGCCGCACAGGATGTGCAACCTGCGTTGGCGCCTGATTCTGTCCAGGTAGCGTATGTAATAAATCAAGATGGAAATAACGAAATTTATCTCACCGGCGTGAACGGCGGGGTGCCGTCAAATCTCACCAAAAACGCGGCGGACGACCAGCAGCCTACCTGGTCTCCGGATGGGAATTGGATCGCGTTCACTACCAATCGGGATGGGAACCAGGAAGTCTATATCATGCGCCGTGACGGCTCTGAACTTCGTAACCTGACAAATAACGCTGCCAGCGATTTTGCTCCAACCTGGTTCTCCGTAGGTGGTCTGTTGGGCTCACAAGATTGGATCGCCTTTACAACCACGCGCGATGGAAACCAGGAAATCTACAAAGTGAGGCCAGATGGTTCCGGGTTGACAAACCTGACGCAGAACCCAGCAAATGACTATTCTCCCGCTGGTTTTACCGGAGGAGCAATCCTCGCATTTGTGAGTGACCGCAACGGCAACTCGGAAATTTATACAATGACTGATAATGGCGGCTCGCAGACGGACATTACGAATAACCCGGCTCAAGACGTTGATCCGGCGATCAACCCAGGTGGAAACTGGATTGCCTTTGCGACGGATCGAGATGGCAATCTGGAGGTCTATGTTGTCGGAACCAATGGTGGCACTGCCTATAACCTGACCAGAAATCCCAGCCCGGATCGCTATCCGGATTGGTGACATGTCCGGGCACGGAACAAACCAGATGTCACCACCTCAGAAATAGATTTACAAAAAGGTTTTAGAGCGCGTTTGTTTCAGCTTGACGGGGAAATCAGTGCTTTTGCCAGGGCAACCGCCCGGCTGGCATCCGGGGCATAACCGTCCGCGCCGATGCTGCGGGCGAAGCCTTCTGTCACGGGCGCACCACCTACGATCACTTTGACCTTCGGGCGTTTCCCGGCGGCATCCAGGGCTTCCAGCGTATTCTTCATATGCCCCATCGTAGTCGTCAACAGAGCGGAGAGTCCGATCACGTCCACTTCATCCGCGGCGGCTACAAAGGCCTCCGGGGAGACGTCCACGCCCAAGTCCTTCACCGTGAAGCCTGCGCCCTCGAGCATCATCCCAACCAAGTTCTTGCCCATATCATGCAGGTCGCCTTTCACGGTTCCGACGGCAACCGTACCAGCGGCTTGTATGTCGGTTTGTTTCAGGCTTGGCTTCAACTTTGCCAGTCCCGCTTTCATGGCGCGTGCAGAAACCATCATTTCCGGTACATAACATTCGCCCTCTTCGAATTGCCGTCCGACTTCCGCCATGGCTGCGAGCATGCCCTCGTCCAGGATCGTTCTCGGAGGCACGCCAGCCTGAAGCGCGGCATCTACTTTTTCTGCAACTAGCTCGTGCTGGCCTTCCACGATGCCCTGGAAAATTTGTTGTACGATTTCATTCATAAGGGTTTCCTTTTCTCGTTTCTTAACAATCTACGGTGGTCGAGTGCTCCGAGTGTTCGTTGAGGAGTGTACCGAGACCACAAATTTCAGGGACTTCTTTGCCTTGTTGGTCTCAATACGCCCTGTTCTCCTGCAGTTCAACTGCCGGAGAACACGACACTCGACCAACGGGCTATCCAAAACCAACTACACTGAAAAAGTGTTGAAAATATCGATCCACATCGACCGTCATCGCCACTTGGTGCGGCGACTCGGATCCACCTGGCTGCCAGATTGTCTTTCCAGGCATGTCTGCATTGTCCACAGTGACTGTGCCTTTCTGGTAGGAGCACAGATCAGGTTCGAAGATCGTCGCGGCTGCCAGCGGATCATGGAAGGTGATAAATGGATAGAACTGCGCAAACCAAATCTCAGCCATATCCATCACCGGACGCAGCAGTGGGGCGATGAACTTTGCTCGGACCTCGTCAGCCGACATCATCACCTGCTGCGTGACATTCAATCCAAGAGAACGATGCAGACGAACTGGGGCTTTATACGCAATTTCAGATGCCAGCAGGTCGCCAGCAACGTTCCATTCGACCCGTTGCGCTTCGGGCCCAAACTCATCAAAGTTTCCGCCCATCATCACAAGACCTCCGAGCACCTCAGCAATATCGGGGTAGGTAGAGAATAGCAAGCCCATGTTGGTCAGAGGTCCGATGCTCAGGAGCGTTATCTCATTCGGGTAAGTACGGATGGTGTTCGCCAGGAAGTCCACAGCTTGGTTCATCGGGAATTTCGCCTGGTGCGGCCACCTAGGCAGCGCGGCGGCTTGCTGGGCGACGGGCTGGCGCTGTTCTCCCTGCATGGGTTTGTCAGCGCCGGGATAGATGGGAATATCTCTGCCAGCGGCCTGACACAAAACGCTAGCCAGCGAAGCGCGCTTTTCGGACTCACCCGTAACGGTAGTGATGCCCAGCAATTCACAGTTCGGGTGGGCAAGGAGATAGGCTAGGCAGACGGCATCATCAACGTCGGTGCCAATGTCGGTATCGAGCAAGATTTTTGTCATAAGTAATTCAAGTGGCTTCGAGTTTTTTAGACTTTGCCTAATAAAGGATATGTCATTCTGAGCCGAAGGCGAAGAATCCCCGGAGATTGGAGCCATTCGGCTCCAATCTCCGGGAGACTCTTCGCTACGCTCAGAGTGACATGCTAATCCGACACCTGCGGGGCGCGTTGGATCTGTGGATCGGTGAAGATATCCGCTTCGTCGCGACTGCGGGTGGAGAACTCAGATACGACCGCGCCTTCGTCTCCAGCCTGGAACCAGTGCGGGGTATTCGGCGGTAGAGTGTATTGGTCGCCAGGGTGAAGGACAATTTCATGCCAGACGTTGTAAGTCTGTTCTCGTCCCTTGGGTGGGCGAGCCTTGGGGTTGGGCGTTGCCTCACCAGGTACATAAAGATAGACCTCACCCCAGCGGCAACGAAAGGTCTCTTCTTTGCCCGGTTCACCAGCGACAGGAGGGTGGTAGTGCTGTGGACAGGTCTGGCGCGGGAAGAGCACAAGCTCCTTGGCACAGACGCGATCTGTATTGACATAGACTACCAACTCCAGACCGGTGTCGTCCAGCTCGTTCAGACCGAAATCGGCCACCTCGATGTTAGCCACCTCTTCCGGCGAAATGACGATCCCGGCGCGGGCCAAATATTCTTTCGCTTGTTGCTGTGCGGCGGTAAATTTTTCTCTGCTGATCATATGTGCCTCCTCAAAAGTAATCCGTTGGTCGAGACCAAAAAGGAACCTGCAAATAAGAAATTTTTTGAAAACGTGTGGTCTCGGCACCTGCATGATTTGCTAGGCAAATCATGCAGGTGCCAGTGTACGTCCCGCCACGCCCGTACTGACTGGCGTAGCCGTGTCGAAGTGAGCATGCGGGACTACTCGACCACCGAGAGTTGATTGAAATTGGAAAGTGTCAGATAGCTGAATCAACGTCATTTTTTTCGGGCTGTTCCTTGAGCAAAATAATACTGTAGAGCGGGATGTTCTTGAGCGCTAGTCGATGGATATCGCCTAAAACCTCCAACTCCGCCTGCGGCGGCTCACATGGGCTGAAGACTTCCAAGGGGCCGAAATTTCCTGGCAAGCGCAATCTGAGATTTAACTCATCCAGTGCCGGAACTTTGTCTTGCTGCGAATCATAGTCATAGCGCAGGATATGCACGGCTACCCCGCCGTCGACACGTTGCGTGTTGATGGCAATATCTGCCGGAGCCGAGAGGCGTAACTGCAACCCAAACGGGAGCCAGGCTAAATCGAATCCCGCACTCGTCTCCATTTGGCGCGTGCCTGGGTGCGTGAGGATCGCCTCTCGCTCAATAGCAGGCAGATTGACTCCGAGCTCACCCATGATCAGGAGACGACCATCTCTCGCCAAATAATCTTGCAACAACTGTGACTGAACATGGGTCAGGTAGCGACAATCGGGTAGGATGAGGGTGCGATATTGGCTGAGGGTTTCAAGTTTTAAGGTGTTGGGTCTCAGGGTTCCATCGGGAAAAAAGAGGACATCATAAGGTTGAGCCGCGTTGCTCAATGCTTCGCAAGCCTGCCAGAAAGGACCCACTTCACTGGTCTCAACGTTGAAACGGTTGTCGGCGAAGATGCCGCGCCCACTCTCCCGTTGGAATTCTGTCTCCACGCTGTAGACCACCGCCGTCTCTGAGTATGTTTTGTGACTGTAAAGGGATTCATGCTCAGTGAGGAAGCGCTGGATTTCAACACACAATTCGTGCGGGGGATTGAACGAATCCTGAATCACGCTGCCCATCCAGGCACCATATGGCACGCTCATATTGGCGCCCAACGCCGCAGCTTCATACAGCGACATGCGGAACAAGTCATATCCCTTGCCAACTTTGAGCAGCTCGACCAAATCGGGGACAACCCCGCCATATGGGTTTTCGGCCACAATGACCGGTTTGCCCGCGGCGAACCCGGCCACATAACGATACCAGGCGGGCTGACGATAGCGCGTGTTGCGCATCTCGGTAATGATCAGGTCGACCTTCGGCTCCATGGCGTAATACCAATGAGCCACGAGGTTAAAGAAGTTGCCTGAGACCAGCACTGTCCGTCCTTTTTCGGCGGCGTACCGACGGATGTAGTCTGCCAGTTCACTGAAATAGCGGAAAATCTGGCGGATTTGATAGCGGTGGTATTCCCAAAACAGCGGCGTTGCCTCACGGTTCGTCTTAAAATCATAGCCTTGCGCCAACAGCCATTCGCCATAATGGAAGCTTTCCAAGTCGACGCCACGCAGTTCGGCTGGGAGTTGATCTTCAGGCAGGTCCTTCAAATATTGTCGGAAGCCTTTCATGCAATCCTTGCAGAAACAGCCGCCATATTGAAAGCTGGTGATTGGCAGTTCCGCTTCATCCAACTGGATGCCATCCACGCCGGCATCGATCTGGATGCGGATGACCGCTTTCAGATATTCGCGCCAGACCGGGTTGTTGCGATCCATCAGATAACACTGATGCTCGCGGTCGGGGCATTCCACC
>DASWEH010000135.1:0-3782 GCA_036394895.1 Anaerolineales bacterium | reverse complement strand
TTTTTCACGCGGGGTTGGAATCTTGTAACCTATACTTTCTATCTCATCGAGCATGGCGTCCAATGTGGCGTCGCGGTTGTTGATCAAATCTTCAAAGCGAATACACATCACATCAGGCTGCTCCCGCCATTCGAACACGCTTGCATATCTTTGCTTCACCCCGACCATGTAAGGCCCATCCTGGTCAATGCCTGTGATGGCGACTTTGAGTCTCTCACCAAAATTAGGCAGAGACTTGTAATACTCGTGCATCCCGTGTTCTTCGTTCATATCGGTCGCGAAGAAAACTTGCGAGACGAGCATATCGCGCGGGTCGCGATAGATAAAATAATTCACGCGATCAGGTTTACAGAGGAATGCAACATTCTCCGGTGAAGGCTCCACATAACCCCAACCGATTACGCCCTGCGGGGTCTGTTTCAGCTCATTCAGTATTTCCTCTTCTGTTCTTCGCCTGCCTTTTTTTTCAATCATTCGAATTGGATCCGCTTCGACATACTTGTACGGCATGATCTGCGTAAAGCCGTTCAGGATCTGCAACAGCAAATGTGATCCGCTCTTGGGTTTGGAGTTTCCAAAGATGGGTGGCGCATCATTGAACGACAACCGTTTCCAACGCAAAACCGCCTGAGCATATTTGCCAGGTTTACGCAGGAAACGACGAAAGGATTTTACAGTCATAAACTATACCCACAGCGACACGGAGTTCTAAATTTCTCAGTGTCTCCGTGACTCCGTGGTTAACTAATCCTCTCCATTCACGCGGCGGAGTCTCTTCAAAGAAGACTGTTCGCTTGGGTAAACCTTCTTTACACCATCACCCACACTGCGCTCAGTCACGCGAATGTACTTGACGAGGGTCTCGAATCCCCATGGCTCTACAGAGGCAGCCTGGTCGCTGCCCCACATGGCACGGTCGAGGGTCAAATGTCGCTCCACCATACATGCACCTAACGCCACCGCGACCGCCGAAGGAACCAGTCCAACCTCGTGACCGGAATAACCAATCGGCAAATTCGGAAACTCACGGCGCAACGTCTCAATCATTTTGAGATTCAACTCTTCTGGTTCACACGGATAGGTGCTTGTGCAGTGCATCAGAACCAGATCTTTTTCACCGGCAATCTTGACGCCCTGATGAATCTGCTCCATCGAAGACATCCCTGAAGATAAAATCAACGGCTTGCCAGTTGCCTGGGCTTTGCGAATCAAATCAAAGTCCGTCAGGGAAGCAGAGGGAATCTTATAGGCAGGCGTGTCAAATTTTTCCATGAAGTCTACAGAGGGCTGATCCCAGACCGAGACTATCCAGGCGATCCCTTTTTCCTTGCAATACCTATCGATTTCACGGTATTGCTCCTCGTTGAATTCAACTTTATAGCGATACTCCAAGTAGGTGATATAACCCCAGGGTGTTTCGCGCATTTGAGTCTGTTGATCGAGAGGAGTTGCCACCTCAGGGGTGCGCTTCTGAAACTTGACCGCGTTCACGCCCGCGTGCACTGCTGCATCGATCATCTGCTTGGCAATACCAAGATCGCCGTTATGATTAATCCCTATCTCTGCAATGAGGTAGGCAGGATGACCATCTCCTACCATACGATTTCCGATTTTTATTTCACGAGTCATTTTTTCTCCAATTGTGATTTCAATGTTTGCAATGACAGATCTTTGACTTCGGTAAAGTCAAATGGATAACTCCAGGGGGAATAATAATGCCAGTCAGGCAGAAGGGCGTAGTCAACATCAAAAAATTGATTAAGCAGCACCCGAAAGGAATTGATCGGCGATATAGAGGGGTACAACCGTGAGTAATCCTGATCAGGAAAATAATAGGCGTTCAACATACTGAATCGCTCAGCAGGCAGAGTCTTGTCCAGCGAGCCCCAGTGCAGATAAGCACCAGGACCATGATCCCCCTGCAGGATAATAATCGGCGGCGTTTTGGACTGGGTCAGGATGTCGTCCACTGTTTCAAGGACAAGTTTATTAATATATTGGATCTGTTGGCGATAGCCTGCGATATAACTTTTGCGTGAATGATCTTTGATAAAGTGATTCGCGTCGGCCAATTTGAAAGGCTCGTTGTGAGGTAAAGGCACGCCGTTTTCATCAAAGACAAACGGCGGGTGAGGCGCAATGATGTGAGCATAGATGAAATAATCACCCTCCAGCGAGGGAGTTTCCTGCAACATCGAAAAGGTAGAGAGAATGTAATGACGGTGAGTATCGTAAGGCATTTCGATCAAAGCTTTATGGAACGCTGGTAGAACTGTTAGAACACGAACCATGGTATGGTCGATCAAGATACTCTCAAAGGCAGTCACAGGATACAGAAGCCCGGTTTCAGAGTCGTCAAAATAAACCTCTGCATTGGGCATTGTTGCTTTATACTCATTTCGAAACGAAACCGTTTGGTAGCCGTTTTGCGCCAGAACGCTGCGGACCTTGCTATTTTCAAGGATTGAAATTAAGTCTCTACGGTTTTCAATATCTGCGCCATCCGCCTTCAAGGATTGAATGTAATCCATATTGAGGGAGGAGCTTAGCGATAACATTGTCTGGATGTAATTACTGGAAGCCTGCTCGGCCACATAAAAGCCTCTGGCTTTCAAGGCATCCAGAAAGCTCGAATTATCGAAGTCATAGACTGTCTGCAAAACATCTTTTCTGCCATAGGCATCCAGGATGATGTAATAAATGTCCGGCCGGGAATCAACTGAGTCAATGTGGGCTACCGGCACAGGGTAGTCTGCCGGTTTGAGAGAAACGCCATTCTCAAGCAAATAATTCCTCATTTGAATCACAGAACTGACGAGGAATAATACGCTGAGAAGATTGAAATACAGGTTTACAGAAGCAAGATTCTTTATTCGGCTTTGCACCAGCCAAATCCATACGACTATACAAACAGCCACAATTGCAAGAATAAGAAAGTTCGCCCGGACGGGTCCAAGCCCAAAGGTCTTAACGATCCAATCGGCTACATCTCCAAAGAGGAAGAACAGTAAGAGAAGGAGGGAAGCAACCAGGCTGGACCTTAACCAATCGCGCATGAAAAGATATAGCACACCCAGGACTATCACTGCAAAAAGAAGAGCTGCAAAAAGCGAACGGATAATTTCCGAAAAATCCAGTTCAGGGAAATTGATCAAAAATAATTGCAATACAGGTTGAATTGAAAGCAGGAACGGGGCAAACAAACCTCGTTCGAAAAAACTGATCAAGCCCTGAATGAATGGTCTATTCGATTTCCCTTTTCCTGTATTAGCTTTGTTCATATAAGTCTCATTTTTGTCTCAACAATAAATCACACAACTCCCTCAACGCGCCGTGGCCGCCCGCTTTGCTCAAAACGAAATCCGCCGCACGGATCACTTCCGGATAGGCATCTGCCACTGCGACCGCCCAACCTGCGACTTCAAAACAGGGAAGGTCGTTGAGGTCGTTGCCAACGTAAATGACGTTCTCCGCTTTGATATTTTTTTGCTCAAGGACTTCGCGCATCACGCGCCCCTTATCATGGATTCCAACCCCGTGAATTACCTGCACCCCCATCTTTCTCGCACGCGCCTCTACGACACGGTTCGGTTCCGAAGAGATGATCAGCACCTCAAGGCCGATTGTCCGCAATGCCTGCACACCGATGCTGTCACTGCGATAGGCAGCAACAAATTCCGTACCATGCTGGTCTGTCCATACGCGGTTATCGGTGATCACACCATCAAAATCGGAGATGATAAGATCGATCTTTTCAGGCATGGGTCGTTTCATTTTTCCGG
>DASWEH010000134.1:0-12511 GCA_036394895.1 Anaerolineales bacterium | reverse complement strand
ATAGCTATCATTTTTCGTTTAGACCTGCGATAGGGGAGTGCATAGAGGGCAACTCCGATCAGGAAAGCAACAATTCCACCACGAGAGCCTGTGTACACCATGGCTGTTAAAGGAAAAAAGGACATAGCTATGAATGTCACTCGCATCCATATATTTCGACGCGTTTGTTCAATTCCGAACCCTATTAGAGCCTGAGCCGCCAAGGCCACAACGATTGCGAGTCCGTTTGGATTGAAACCCGCGGTGGACAATCTCCCTCCTCCCCATGTCTCAGAGAATCCAGGAAGACCTAGAAGCATACCAGTGGCTGTGAGCAGTGTAGCGCTTGAGAAGGTAAGCAACGTGTGTCTCGCAAATTTTTCTTCCTGTAAGAGCGTAGAGCCAACCCAACAAAGGACGAGCAGCTGAATGAATGTTTGGAACCCTATAATGAATCGACCGACAAACTGCTCTGGAATGAAGAAACCCATCAGCCCATAGACAGAAACATATCCAGCGAACCACCACAAAGCTTGTGGAGGACGGCGGAAGCAGACCTTTGGGTACAACAGACAGGTACTGAAGAAAAGGAGACCAGCTACGCGCGCCAGGGATGAAACTCCACGTATGGCCTCAAGGTCTATGGGTTCAATGGGAAATGTAGACACAAACAACAAAAAGGCCCAACGGACAATCTTCGGGTTCGTCCTTGCTCGCACAAGGATATATATCACCTTCTTAGGAAGGGTTGAGGGTTGTGTTGTGTCGAGGAGAAGTCTCGTGTCTATTTGTTGCATTACTGAGGGAGTCCTGCGTTCGTGTGTGTATGCCAGAAGTTCTCTATCGTCATCAGAAGAGAGATCACACAATGTTACACTGTTCGTATCTCAGCCATAACTCGAAGACAAAGAGGTACCAGAGCTGGGGCGGTGCCCAGCCTTTTTGGGTTGCCAGCTCTAACTGGGTGAGCACAGACGGCGCACAGATCCACCCCTCTGCATCCAGCAGTGATTCACGCCATATGGTTTCCACCACCGACCGCCAGCGGCCTACAAGCCAACGCTGGACCGGAATGCCGAACCCTCGTTTCCTCCTCCACGCGACATTTCTGCTAATGCGTCGGCGGACCAACTCACGAAGCAAAGCTTTGAGCTGCCCTCTGTGCAGTCTGAGGTCAAGGGGAAGAGCAGCCGCAAACTCCCAGAGATACTGGTCTAAAAAAGGTGAACGGGCTTCCAGGCCATAGTGCATCGTCGCCCCGTCAACTTTGGTCATGTATTCACCAACGAATTGGGTTTTACGCTCAAAAGGAAGAAAATCAGTCAACAGTCGATTTTTACCGTTACTCGCTAGCAGTATCTCACGATGATTTGGGGATACATCCCTGAGCCTACTGCCAAGCATACTGCTTGTGTTGTATAGGCCGAAACCGCAAGGGTCGCCCGCAAACGCGCGGAGGTCCCCAGAGGCGTAATCTAGGAGGGCTGCAGCACGGCGGAGAGCACCCCATCGAGGTAATACAGATCGGACAGACGGATAGCAACGTGTGAGCGCGGTTGGAACTGTCTCTGCGAGCTTCCCAGCAATCCACAGATGTCGATGGCGCGGATAGCCAAGAAAGACATCATCTCCTCCATCACCCGTGAGCAGCACTTTCACAGATGGGGCAATGGCTTTCGATATTCTGAGCATACCAAGTGCCGAGGCGCATGCAAATGGCTCAGCGTATGCGGATACCAGTTCTTCTCCCTGTGGAGTGTCCTGTATGGACATGTCAAGAACCTGATGTGCAATGCCTATCTCTTGTGCCGTTGTGCGGGCAGCAGCGGTTTCGTCCCAGGGATCGCCAGGCACGCCCATCGTATAAGCTGTGAGGTCTTGTCCGTGTTTCCTCACGGCCCAGCAGACGAGAGCCGAGTCGGTACCTCCACTCAATAACACACCGACGGGCACGTCGGCGTGCAACCGTACTTTCACGGCCTCTAAGAAAAGATGCTCTGTTTGTTCGATCGCTTCTTGGAATGAGAGCGTGGGCGATGAGGAGACGGGAGGCGGTTCCCAATACTCACGTTGAGAAAGTACTCCATCAGACCACTCAACTATAGTTGCTGCTGGGACCTTGAACGCGCCATGATAGATCGAATGATTGTCCGTGACATATCCCAGTTCCAGGAAGTCAAGGACAGCGCACTCGTTGAGCTTGCTGACAAACCCTGCTATGCGCAGCGCGCGTACGGTTGATGCGAAGGCAATCGTCCCCCCACGTAGAGCAAAAACGAGCGGTTTCACGCCTAATCGGTCGCGCACGAGACAGAGCTTGCGCTGCTGATCGTCCCAAAGCGCAAAGGCAAACATCCCTCTGAGCTTGGAGACAAGTTGATCAAGGCCCCATTCTCGATATCCATGAATCAGTACTTCCGTATCAGTGTTGCTGCTAAATCTGCAGCCACGCGTAGAGAGCTCATGTCGCAGCTCGCGATAATTATAGATCTCGCCGTTGAACACAACCCCTACAGAACGATCGACGGAAACCATTGGCTGCTGTCCTGCAGCGCTCAAATCAATGATGGCCAAACGCCGATGGCCAAGAACCGCGTTATTCCAACACGCCATACCTTCGCCATCAGGCCCTCTGCGGGCAAGCGTTAAGGTCATCTTGTGGACAGCACGTTTCGCTTCCAGGGGATCAATCAGTCCAGCAAGACCAGCGATTCCACACATCAATTAGGTCTCCAGGCAAGGAAGGGTTGTCTAGCTTGTGGTAACGAATAAGTCCTAGAGAGGATGATTCACAACTGTCATAAATAATATCTCCATCTACTGGAGGAACACCTTTTCTTTGGCTTCTTTGAGATTTTTAAACCTTTCTGCACCGAGTAGAGAAAGAATAAAGTTGAAGTAATTCCTCATCTCAAACGGGTTCATTCTAATAGCTTTTCTAAATGCCTTTCTTCCTTTTTTGGCTTCTCCTTTATAACAATAAAGGACTCCAAGGTCGAGATATTGCTTGCTATATTCTTCATAATTCTTTTTAAAGAAATCATCATGTTTCTCAAAAATAATCTCTAGACCTCTGGTCTTTTTCTCATAATCGAAAGTTAGACTATTTTTATGAATATAATACTTTACTAGAGCATTTTTGATAAATTTAAAAGAAAAAGTTTTTGATATACGGATCCACATGTCGTAGTCACTGCTTGTTGGCATACTTTCGTCAAATAAACCACATTTTTCAAAACATTCTCTCCTTAATAAAATTGAGGAGGTCGTAATGAAATTACCTTTGGAAAGATCACTCATTTCAGGATTATCTATTGACAATACTCTTCCACTCACTTTCTCTATTGTGAAACAAGCTGTGCAAACACCACCAACTTCTAGAGGACTATTATCTAATAAATAAGTTTGTATTTTAAGCTTCTCTGGTAACCACTCATCATCATCGTCTAAGAACGCGGTATATTCGCAATTGGAATTCATTATGGCAACATTCCTCGCTCCTGCAGCTCCTTTGCTGACTTGATTATGTATGACTTTTATTCTTGCATCATTGAAATGAGCAATGACTTCTCGAGTGTGATCCTTTGATGCATCGTCAATGATTATTATTTCAAAATTCTGAAATGTCTGATTTAGAACACTCGTAATCGCTGAGCGAAGGAACTCCGCACGATTATGGGTCGGAATAATCACGCTTACTTTTGACATGCAAAGCCTACCTTCCTTAATCTCCAGGTCAGTGCATACCTGACAGTCCCCAAATCCCAGTTGCTGCTTGCCGTCCTGAGGAAGGGCCTCGATGCAAAAATTCAGCCTGCGTATTTTGGCGATACTTTCTGGCCCTCTTTCCAGTATATCTGTTGGCACGTCTGGCACATGCCAGGTCCATCCCCTCGCTCGAAGTTGAGACGATTCCCACACTTACACATCCAACCAGTGATCTTGCCAGGATTGCCAACAACCAGAGCAAAATCAGGGACATCTTTTACCACCACTGCCCCGGCACCAATAAAGGCGTACTGCCCAATCGTTACACCGCAGACAATGGTGCAGTTCGCACCAAGTGTTGCGCCTCGGCGAACCAACGTAGGACGTAGTTCGTCCATGCGCCGGATTGCACTGCGAGGGTTAAACACATTCGTAAACACCATCGATGGACCACAAAACACATCATCCTCGAGAGTAACCCCCTCATAGACCGAGACATTATTCTGGATCTTCACCCCGTCGCCAATACTCACGTGCGGGCCAATGACTACGTTCTGGCCAATTCGACAATTCTTCCCTATCTGCGAATGGTGCAACACGTGAGACACATGCCAGATGGTGGTGCCTTCACCAATCTCCACCTCGTCATCAATGAAGGCTGAGGCGTGGACAAAATACGCTGGCTGTGGCTGAACCGCAACAGCCTCTCTCGACGAAGGGTCATGCTCTAAAGCTTCCTGGCATCTTTGGAGCACGGTCAATACGCGCAGTCCTTCGCGGCCATCCGTGCGAGGAGTCTGGCGGGTCTGTATGCATTCCAGAAAATGCGAGCATTCCGCTTGCAGTGGCTCCCTGGGGTCAAACGGAACAGGTTGGGCGTCTGCTCTGTTGGGTATGGGTAAATGGTTTTTCCACTGAATGGTATGGGAGTAGAGCAGCAGTTTGTTTTTCTCTTCCACATCGTCGAAGACTACCATCTTACGATCTCCCACGACGACCAATTTTTGTTCCTTATAGGGATGGAGCCATGAAACGAAAATATGCGCCTTGATCCCACTGGGGAAAGACAGCAGGCTGACTGTGACATCGGCAATCCGATCGTGAAGATAGTTCCCCCCCTGGGCCTGTATCGCATTGGGCATTTCTCCCACGAGACCTAGAATGACTGAGATGTCGTGCGGTGCAAAAGACCACAGGATGTTCTCTTCACGGCGGATTTTTCCCAAATTGAGACGGTTTGAATAGATGTACTGAATCCGGCCAAGCTCACCCTCTTCAACTAATTCTCTCAGCTTGAGCACAGCGGGATGGTACCAGAGGAGATGTCCTACCATGAGCACACGCTGTCTCTCGCAAGCCAAGGCCACTAAATGCCGTCCCTCCTCAATGGATAGACTGAGGGGTTTTTCCACGAGCACATCCTTACCAGCCAGGAGTGCCAGTCGCGCTAGCTCATTATGAGTTTCGGCGGGGGTTGCAATGGCTACACCAGCCACTTCGGGGTCGGCGAGGACCTGATCTACCGCATCAGTGAACCGTGCTGTAGGATACGCAGCAGCAAGATGGGCTCGCGTGCTTGGATCCGATTCACAGACCCACGCCAGGACACCGAGATCAGTAAAGTTCCGAACCAGGTTCTTTCCCCAATAGCCAGCACCAATACAGGCAATTTTGTTAGCGACCATTGTTGTCATATGCTGCATCTCTTGAGAAGAAAGTTGAATTATTGTCCAGGTATTTGCTTCATAATAGGCTACTCATTTAGTGACTGATATACATTGATAGTTTTCAATGCGATATTGCTCCATGAATAAACAGTTTCAGAGAGATGTTTGGCATAATTACCCATTTCTTCCATTTGGTCCGGCTCACTAAGAGCTTTCATAATAGCCTGCGCTAAAGCATTCACATCTTTTGGAGGCACAATGAACCCACTCTTGCCGACTTCCACAACTTCACTTAATGCTCCAGTATCGGTTACAATTACAGGCCTTCCAGCAGCATATGCAGCCAATAAAACCCCACTTGTATATGTTTTAATGTATGGGAGAACAACCAAATCTGAAGCTAAAAAATAGGAATTGATTTTTTCAAAAGGGACATATTCGTTTACACATATAATATCGTCATCATGGGAAATTTGGTCGATTAGATCAAAATAGAATTTAAAATCTTCATTATTCTCGTTAGAAATATTGCCCACTATAAGCAGTACGATATCATCTAATTTTTCTTTGGTCTTTTGAAAAGCATAAACAAGGTATTCTAATCCTTTATATTTTTTTATTAAACCAAAAAATAAAATCACCTTTTTTCTGTTAGGTACCCCTATTTTTTTTCTCGCCATATCTTTTGTCATATTTTTATCTGTATAGAACAGATCAAAGCTTCCATGAGGAATTACATACACTTTCTTCGAATCTATTTTGAATATGTCAACTATCTCTCTTTTATTACTTTCAGAATGAACAATCGTTTTATCAGATATACAATATATTTTTCTAAACATATTTAGATTATCGTGCACATTGCTATCATGAGGGAGTAAATTATGTGCCGTATAGACAAGGGTAAATCTGAGAATTTTAAGAAGTTTCATAAAGTAAAAATCATTTTTTTTGTCTATAAGCCACTGAAAATGAATAATGTGAGGATTCTTCAAGAGAAAAAATAGAATAATCTTTATCCGTATAAACCACGCTCTAATAAGTTCGAGAAGTAAATTTACTGTTTTCTTTTGATGGTTTAAAGCATAACTTGTATTTGAAACATTTGGATTGTCTATATGGCTTGCACCTTTTTTTTGAATTTGAGAGAACATCCTGTTCAGGAAGCTCTTTACCCAACTTTTTGTAAATGGTGTATAAATCTTGAAGCTTCTCCTGAGATGCTTGAGCTCATAATCTTCAGTGGTTACAACAGTGACATCGCTTCCATTGCAGGCTAAACTTTCGGCGAGTTGGTAGGTATACTGACTGATACCTCCACGTCCAGAAGGCTCATAAAAGATGATCCTTAGGTTATTTTGCATGGGCATAATCGTCTCTCTTGAGGGCCTCGATTGTACGCTCTACAGCCTTTTCCCAGGAAAACCATTCATGTGCCAATTCGAGCGCTCCTATATGAAGTCGTTGACGCAGTTCAGGATTACTGATGAGAGAGTCAATGGCGAGAGCCAGCGATTGCGGATCCTGAGGTGGACAGAGGAGCACATTTTTCTGGTGTATGAAAGGAGATTCCAGAAACATGCCTTTGGTTGTCACAATGGGTAAGCCATAGTAGGCGGCGGCGGCTAGCGAACTTCTGTTTAATAAAGCTCCTTCGTTAAAGGGAAGCACACAGGCATCAGCAGCATGTAGATAAACCGAAGCCTGATCATTATCCCAGGTAAACTCCCCTGTCCAAATCACCTTGTCGGCAATGCCTAATGTTTTGCTTAATTCATATATTTCCTGTGGATAGGAAGGCGCGTTTGGAGTACCGATGCTCCCACCTATCATCACAAGGCGTACATTACTTCTCTGATTACTCACTATTTGAAAAGCTCTTAAGAGTGTGTCTACCCCTTTGCTTGCATAGATATAGCCAAAGTAGGCAAGAAGAAAATCGTCAGGCTCTATATGCAGGGCTCTACGTCCGCGTTGCCTGAATACCCCGTTGTTCTCCGGGCATAGACGTATAAGTGGTGGGGGAGGGATCACCACAGTTTTGCTGCCAGTCTTGGGAAAGCTCTCGGCAAACTTAGCTTGGTGGCGTTCGCTTAAGACAATGAGCCGGTCGCTATGGCCCAACAACGTACCAAAAAAGAGACGTTCTGCGTTTTCCGGACGAGTCCATCGGGGGGTCGCCTTCAGTATAGCGCGTGTGAGCAGAGAAAATCGCCGTGATAGGTAATCGATTTCAAATTGGGTTACAAAGTGCACGCCAGGCAAAAGCAATTTTGTGAGGGTCGGTACAAATGTGATCATAGCATGATTGTTATATATCCACCCGCTATACATCAGTAAGACTGCTTCAGGAGCACAGTCTTTTACAAACTTTGCGAGACGCGGTACATCTGACCATGTCCAGTTTTGCATAAGGGGGTACACCTGAAATGGCAAGTTACCGGGTATCCCCTCCTTTCTTGTAGTCAGAACATGGATATCTAGCCCACGAGCGGCGAGATGCTGACAGAGATACAAGGTGTGGTCAGCGTCTCCTGCCCGCAGTGGCGGAAATGCAGCAGCAATGATGAGCACTTTCATGTTGCCCGACTCCAAGTGAACGTCACCAAAACCTGGGCTTGAGCCCGTGGATGCCACGCCCATTTATGGGCAACGGAGGAACCACTGGCCACAGCTTGAGCCGACTTCTTTACAGGGATTCTGCAGAATCGCACACAATACAGGATACGGCATTTACTGGGAGACCCGTATCGTCCTCACGAGGTTTCGGGACTCGCACTTGGCGAGCCATTCTTCGGCCACCATCTGGGTGAAAGCGGAGGCGAGTTCGATGCGTAAGTGCCAAAGGTCAGGCAAGTCCTCGTCCGTGTACTTGAAAGCTGGTTTGACCAAACACGCTCCCCATTTTCGCACCTGCTCGGCGAAAATGGCCATATTTTCTTGGTGTAATGGAGTCCGATAGCCACGACGAAATACTTCGCTCTCCGGCGGCACAAAAAACACTAGCTGCCCATCGACCTGCTGCAAGAGTCGCACAAGGTCTTCCATGACCGAGCCTGCCCAGACCCGTGTCGGCACCTTTGAATGCTCGAACTCTGCACCATATCGCTGCGCTAATGCGCGAGCATTGCGCAATGCTGCGTCGTCAGATCGGATGTTGGTCGCGTGTTTGGGACCCTCGAGATCTTTGCCCAATTCATCAACCGACGCCAGGCTTGGCGTCCGCCCCTCGAGCAAAGCCGGAATCAGCTGATTCAACCACAACTCGCGGATGCGCTCACGCCGATTTACGAGCGCACACTGTCGCATGAAGAAGCGCGCAGTGACGCGCAACTTTGTCCAAATGTTGTCCCCCCCTAAACGCCAGAAGTCGAGCACATCCGAAAACCGGAGCAAATCCACCAGCAACTGGTATTGCTGGTTTACCCAAGCATCATGCCAATGGTCGGCGAAACCTAGTCCACCTGGAGCTTCGATGAAGACCGTCACTCCTTTTACGCTGCGCGGATGCGTTAGGAGAAGGTTGCGCAAACCAAGGTAGTGTTCGATTAAGGTAGTATATCCGCGCCCGAGGTTAAGCGTGCGTGGCCGATAGCCAGTCCGAAGGGCCACAGTCTCGCTAAAGGCTTCCGTCGGGATCGCGGCGAGTACCCGAGAGCTGCCTACGAAAATCACGTCAACTCGGTCACGTTCGGCCACTCGTTCGGCTGCACCATACCAGAGGGGAATTCGGTCCGTCGTTGTCCGCACCAGAGCTTCGACAAGTCCAAATACAAGTATTGGAAGCACGATCCACAGCACCCAATCCCATTTCATTGCTTTACGTTTTTCTGTAATCGCCCGCATTACTTTCGTTTTCAGAATTGGAAGTAAATGAAAGACTGGCCTCCCGGTGCGGAGAGGATCACCACAATCACAACCAGCAGTCCACAGACAACAGGTCCAAGTCCATAATTCCAACCGCAACTCGAGCTTGGGTCATCAGCATTTTTAACCCAAAGCTCTACGAGCCAGAGCATTACTGCAAGGAGCCCAAGCAGGGCGATCAATGGTGATAGATCTTTATCCGTCCATGGTCCAAGAAATAGCGCCCGCGTAAAGTTCCCAATCTGCTCAAAACTCGTGGCTCGAAAGAGCAGCCAGCCATAACAAACCGCATGGAACATTACGATCTGCGAGACTAAGCGTCCTATCCAACCGTCCCACTGCAACAGCTTCCATTCCTGTGTAATAATCCGGTGTGCTACCAACAATCCCCCATGGTATAAGCCCCACAAGACGAAGTTCGCGGCCGCCCCGTGCCACAACCCGCCCAAGACCATGGTAAGAATCAGGTTGCGGTAAGTGAGCCATTGCCCACGCCGGTTGCCACCCAATGGGATGTAGAGGTAGTCACGTAGCCAGGTCGAAAGACTTATGTGCCAACGTCGCCAAAAATCCGGTGGGTTTAGTGCTCTGTAGGGTTGGTTAAAATTAAGCATTAACTCTACACCCATGATCTTCGCTACGCCCCGTGCAATGTCGGTATAGCCACTGAAATCACAGTAGATCTGATATGCAAACGCATAGACCGCAACGAGAACCGTGGCGCCAGACTGTACACTTTCCGAAGCGAAAACTTGATTTACGACGGGTGCCAAGTTGTCGGCAATCACGAGTTTTTTGAAAAAGCCCCAAAGCATCAGCCAGGCGCCTTCCCGAACCTGAACTCGGCTTGTGTGCCGTGGGTGTTGGATCTGCGGCAAGAGATCGCGGGAGTGCATAATTGGTCCGGCGACCATGTGGGGAAAGAACGCAACAAACAAGGCAAAATCGATGGGGTTCTTGGCTGGCTCGACGTCCCCGCGGTAAACGTCAACGATATAACTGATGCTTTGGAAGGTGTAGAAGGAGATACCCACAGGCAATATTACCTGGAGATGCACTTCCAGACCGGTAACGCCAAACACACCAAGGAGAGCGCTGAGGGAATCTACGAAAAAATTAAAATATTTAAAAAATCCAAGGAAGACCAGGTTAATTGCAACACTCGTAGCAACATACATTTTCGCGATTTGGCGACTGGACTGGCGGCTGATTAAGTTGGCCAGTGTCCAGTCTGTGCTCGTCGATAGAATGAGAAGCCCCAAGAATCGCCAATCCCAACAGGCATAAAAAAAGTAACTGGCTAACAACAACATAATGTTTTGGCCGCGGTGCCTTAGGACAAAGTAAAGCGTCAAAACTACTGCAAGGAATAGGGGAAACATCCACGAGTTAAAGAGCATAAGATTTTTACCTTGGGCGGCTTGTTAGCTCGTATTATTCAACCAGTTACTTACGCCTGTAAAGGATAGCGCCAGCTCGGTTGACCATCTTGTTTTCTGAGGCCGTTCAGAAAATCTCTATCAAGTTGGTAAGACCAGTTGACGCGTCGAGGACGTCCATGTTGTAATAACTCAGGGATAGTAACAAAGCGGAAACGATCGCCGAGTTGTTCAAGAAGCATGTCAACTGCCTTCAGAGTAGGCTCTCGGTTAATATATCGCTCCTCTATAATATCGTGCAGTGAATCATGGAAAAGAACTATACTGCCGGGCCGAATCTTGTTCCCTAAGTGGTTCACCATCTGCTCTGCATCGTGATCAAGCCAGTCTTTGGCGACCAAGTTCCAGGTAACAACTTGGTAACCAAGCCAGAAGACAGAGAGGCGAGATGAAGTATTCTGGCATCCAAAAGGTGGTCGGAATATTCTTTGCCCATAAGGAGCGATTGCCTTGGCACAGGCACGCATCTGCGCTCGTCGCTCACGGCCAGTGATCAGAGGAAAAGCGGGATGATCCCAGGAATGATTGCCAATCACGTGTCCGGTTTGTGCAATCCGACGTATCAGTTCCGGATATTTTTGTGCAGTCTCGCCGACTACGAAAAAGGTCGCGCTCACCTGGTGCTTATCCAGAATATCGAGCAAACGAGGGGTAAAAGCTGGATCCGGTCCATCATCAAACGTGAGAGCGGCCACATTATCCCGCGCATCCACGCTGGTAATGGTTCCCATGATATGCCTCATCACAAAATAAACAACTTTTTGAGAGAATGCTAAGGGACTTGGTAATTTCTTCATCAGAAGATCCTTTAGGCTCTTAGACCGGGTGCACCCTGTTCTTAACACTGCCCTGCAGCTGACCAATGAGCCAGCCAAGTCGCCAAGTCATCACACCAATATCTCCCTTAGAGCGGAATTTTGGAAGGTGCTGCAGCACACCCGTCTGGTTAGTGAAATACAACGGGGTTAAACTGAGTACAACAACCCACTTCACAAAGATCAGCAAGAAAGATTTCCAGCCACTTATGTACCGATGCCATGGCTGTGACACTTTCATAGTAGACACGTCTTTGTATTTCTTATATACAGTTACATTGTATTCTGCCCAGCGACGCGCTTGATGAAAAACACCTTTGAATGTGTGGCGGCAGCGGATATGTATGACAGCGTCAGGCACAAAGGAGAGTTCAACTCCCATGAGCTGGATTTTGAAGCAGTAGTCAACGTCATGAAGGTAAGGCAGGGATTCATCATATCCACCGACAGCCTCATGAATTGACTTTTTGACTCCGAGCCCGCAACCCCCCGCGAATGGTAAGTAGGGAGGATAGCCAATTTTTTGGAGCCCGTTTTCCTGTCCACATGTGCCATGCCCACATGATCTAGCTTCTAAAGCCCAAGGTTCATTGAGCTTCGTGAATTCAAAGCGACTCGCCACGAAATCATGCCTGGAAAGTGCCTCACCGAGAGCCGCCACCCACCCCAGAGCCATCTCGTCATCGGCATCGCAGAACGCAATGGCGTCACCAGTCGCAGCCTGAGCTCCAACATTCATAGCGTATGGCTGCCCTCTTCTGGCAGATGCATCAACAATACGGAGATGCGGCAACGTACTCCTATATCTCTCCACTATAGCGAGCGAGTCGTCGGTTGAGCCATTGTCAGAGACAATAACCTCCCATGGCTCTGACCAACATTGTTTGGCAAGTGCTTCAAGTTGAGTAGCGATGGTATCAGCCCCGTTGTAGCAGGGAACAATCACACTGAGTTTCATCGAAACCCCCGGTGGCGGAAACTCCCAGCGTTCCAGACCAGGAGGAGTCACCTTGGCCGGACGGTAATAGCCAAGGGG
>DASWEH010000133.1:0-3512 GCA_036394895.1 Anaerolineales bacterium | reverse complement strand
ATTATTGTCAGGCTGCAAATCGATCCGATGTGATCGCAGAAACAGAGTATGGAATCCGTTATGCCTGCGCGGTACGGCGCGAGAATATTTTTGGCGTGCAGTTTCATCCCGAAAAAAGTCAGCATATTGGGTTACAGGTTTTGAAAAACTTTCTGGAGGCTGCATGAGTTTTGTCATCTATCCTGCTATTGATTTGCGCGCAGGAAAAGTTGTGCGCTTGAAGGAAGGCGATCCCGCGCGCATGACGGCGTATAGTGACGACCCTAAGGAGATTGCACAGAAATGGCTGGAGGCGGGCGCGAGTTGGTTACATGTTGTGAACTTAGACGGCGCATTTGGTGAAAGCGATAACGCGAATCGCCTGGCACTACAAAAAATTTTGCAGGTTGCAAAAGAATTTGATGCTCACGTTCAGTTCGGGGGCGGGATGCGATCGCTCGACGCGATTGAGGACCTGCTGAACTTCGGTGTCAGCCGTGCTATTTTAGGGACCGTTGCCATTGAGAATGCAGATGTGGTTGCAGACGCAATTCGAAAATTTGGCGTCGAACAAATTGCAGCCGGAATCGACGCGCGAGATGGACTCGTGCGCGTGCGCGGCTGGAAAGATAACAGTGGAATCTCTAGTATTCATCTTGCGCTTCAAATGCGGACCTTGGGTTTGCGTACCGTTATCTTTACCGATGTCAGCCGCGATGGTTTAGGCAATGGGTTGAATATCACTTCAACGCGCGAACTGGCTGAGGTTAGCGGACTTGATGTCATTGCCTCGGGTGGTGTGCATACATTGGAAGATGTCCTTGCGGCGAAAGATTCAAAGTTGGCTGGGGTGATTATCGGGCGCGCATTGTATGAGGGGACGATTGATTTGAAAAAAGCTTTGGAGTCCAATGTCTCCTGACATTGGATTGTTGCTCCAAAGTCTGGTGACTTTGGGATCCGAACGGAGAAAATTATGTTAGCAAAACGAATCATTCCTTGTCTCGATATCAAAGATGGACGTGTCGTCAAGGGTGTAAACTTCGTGAATTTACGCGATGCGGGTGATCCTGTCGAACAGGCGCGCTTGTATGACGAACAAGGCGCGGACGAATTAGTCTTTCTCGATATCTCTGCCACCCACGAGGGTCGCAAAACGACGCTTGAATTAGTAAGCCGTGTAGCAGAGACGGTTTTCATGCCTCTGACCGTCGGCGGCGGAATCCGCGAAGTGGACGATATTCGGAATCTTCTGCTTGCGGGCGCGGATAAGGTCAGTGTCAATTCGGCGGCGGTGAAGCGACCAGATTTATTATCGGAGGGCGCGGCGCGTTTCGGCGCGCAGTGTATTGTGCTGGCTATTGATGCGCGCAGGCAGGGATCGAGTTGGGAAGTCTATATCAATGGTGGGCGTGTCCCAACGGGAATTGACGCAGTGGAGTGGGCAGCGCGCGGCGTCGAGTTAGGCGCGGGCGAGATCTTGCTGACAAGCATGGATGCCGATGGCACACTGGCTGGATATGATATTCAATTGACGCGCATTGTTTCCGATATGGTGTCTGTGCCGGTTATTGCTTCAGGTGGGGCAGGGACTTCCCTGCACTTTGCGGAGGTGCTTACCAACGGAAATGCAGATGCCGCTCTTGCTGCGTCGCTGTTTCATGATGGGAAGCTGCGAATCCCTGATTTGAAAAAAGAATTACAGAAATGGAATATTCCTGTCCGCGCGGCGATGGAGATGAGATAACGCTATGGAAACGGTGTCGATCCAAAGTCTTCGGTTTGACGAGAATGGTCTTATCCCCGCTATTGTTCAGGATGCAGATACAAATCAAGTCTTGATGATGGCCTATATGAGTGTTGAATCTCTGCAATTAACTTTGCAAACAAATGAAACGTATTTCTGGTCACGCAGTCGTCAGGAACTGTGGCACAAGGGCGCGACCTCAGGGAATATTCAAAAGGTTATCGAGGTTCGGGTGGATTGTGATACTGACACACTTTTGGTCCGCGTCCAACCTGCCGGGCCAGCCTGCCATACAGGTGAACAAAGTTGTTTCTATCGAAATGTAAAGGGAGAATTACAATGACCATTCAATGGTTGTTCGATATAATTGAAGACCGCAAAAATAACCCAACTGAAAAATCCTATACGTCGAGTCTTTTCAATGAAGGTTTACCAAGGATTGCACAAAAGGTTGGTGAAGAAGGAACAGAAGTTGTTGTCGCAGCTCTTGCACAGAATGATGAACGCCTCATTGAAGAGGTGGCAGATCTTACGTATCATACGCTTGTCGTGCTTTCGGCGCGCGGCCTCAACCCGACTCAAATCCTCGCTGAATTGGAGAAACGTCATCGAAAATAGTTTTTGGTATTACCCATTTGGGTAATTTTTGCAAAAGAGTTTGTTCAAAATCATTGACACATTTCACTTTTCGAGTAGAATACCGCCCAATATGGTTTACCCATTTGCGTTACCGCGTACCCGTCGTCCGAAGCCTACTTCTCACAGAGAAGGTCGGGTCCTTTTTGTTTGGATGATGGAATAGCAAACGCAACGTGCGCTGACACACACGTACAAGTCAACCAAAACAGCCCTCCTTCTCGGAGGGCTGTTTTTATTTTCCCTGCTTATGCAGACCCTAAAGGTTTTTCCTGCAAAACAAGACTCTGTCGTTACAAGGAGTCAAGGGACAACAGCAAATTCGATTGCAAAGTAAACCTTTAGGGTCTCAAACAAAAATCAACAAGGAGTAACAAATGAGTTCTAAACCAAAGCCGCAAGTGAAGAAAGTTGTATTAGCCTATTCAGGTGGGCTGGACACATCCGTGATTGTGCCGTGGTTGAAGGAAAACTATGGCTGTGAAGTGGTCTGCTTTTGTGCTGATGTCGGTCAGGGTGATGAAGATCTGGCGGGGCTTGAGCATAAAGCTCTTAAGAGTGGCGCAAGTCAATTTATTCTTCATGATATGAAAGAAGAATTTGCCAGCGAATATCTCTTTCCCATGCTCAAGATGGGGGCAGTCTATGAACACAAGTATTTATTGGGGACATCCGTTGCCCGTCCATTAATTGCTAAACATTTGGTGGATGTTGCTCATGAAGTCGGTGCGGACGCGGTCGCGCACGGTGCGACTGGCAAAGGTAATGATCAGGTCCGTTTTGAGCTCACTGTCATGGCGCTCGATCCACGCTTGAAAATCATCGCTCCGTGGCGTGAATGGGACATTCGCTCGCGTGAGGATGCAATTGCTTATGCGGCAAAACATAATGTGCCTGTGACCGCAACAATCAAATCTATCTATAGCCGTGACTCAAATCTGTGGCACCTTTCCCATGAAGGTGGTTTATTGGAAGATCCCTGGAACGAGCCAGAAGAAGTGATGTATCAAATTTCCACGTCACCGGAGAACGCGCCGGAACAGGCCGAATACGTTGAAATTGAATTCGAAAGCGGCATCCCCTGTGCCGTGAACGGCGAACAACTTTCACCTGCAAAAATAGTTGAAACACTCAATGCCATTGGTGGCGC
>DASWEH010000132.1:0-3664 GCA_036394895.1 Anaerolineales bacterium | reverse complement strand
TTCCAACGGGAAGCTCTGCAGGCAGTATTCAGAATACCCTATGGTGAAACTCGCACCTATTCAGACATCGCAGCAGAGATCAATCGCCCTCTTGCCTATCGCGCCGTGGGACGCGCGAATGCCACAAATCCCATGCCACTGGTGATTCCCTGCCATCGCCTGATTGGCACTGATGGTAAACTGCACGGTTATGGCGGCGGGGAAGGACTAAAGACAAAAGAGTGGTTATTAAGGATGGAAGGGGCAGTAATCGCGTGAGAAAACGTCAGAGCCATTTTGTTTTTGCAATACCGTTTTCTCTTTGTGGCGGTTTTGCTTTACGCATATAACCATATGCGTATCCAAGCACCAGGCCAATGAGGGCTCCGCGCACGATATTTTCCCAGACACTAGGAATGTTAAAAACATCCATGTTCAGCGCGCGAGTAATCATATATATCCCCGCTCCAAGAACAGCCAGTACTCCAATTGCTGAAGCCCGGCGGATCAACAAGCCGATTCCTAATCCCAGTCCAATGCCGTAAGAAACCTGACTAAGGATATTGTTCCGTAGCGGCGATCTAAATATGTCCCGATAGGCTTGACCCACAACTGCAGGCATAATTACGGATGCGATAAAGTAACCCAGCAACAAACCCATACTGCATAACCCCGCTGAGAGTAATATTCGACGAATATTCCGAGAAGGCGCTTCGAGGATTGCGCCACCAATCATCCCCCATAGAGCAAAAGAAATTGCCGCTGGCAACGACAATAGGGTACCAATAGTATCAACAATGTAATTTCCAAGTGCAAAGCCAAGAGCACCAAAAAATGCTGTTTTTAAAACTTCGCTGTATTCTTCGATCTGAATTCCAAATGTGAATAATAAGCCGAGCAGAATTGAAAGCGCGTCTGCGAATGCCCAGGTGTAGATAGGGTTGAAAATGGACTCAAGATAAACGCCAAGGATATTCCCAGCTTTCAAAGCCAGCGCCCAACTCACAAAAATAACGGCCATGCTGATTGGGGAAGTTGTGGTCCTTGCCCATTTTATTACAGCGACGATGACAGTAGCGATGGAAAGACTACCAAATAATTGGACAGCAGGTGTTAATTTTTCAGCAGTAAAGTATTCCCAGACAATCCATCCGAGGCCATAGCTGAGAGCCCAACCAATGATCAAAACTGCTGACTGTTTTGGATCCCAGCTGTAAATCGTTTTATTTAGCGCAAATGCCAAGACTGTGCCAAATAATCCCCCGAGAATCGAATATGATAAACATCTTGCCACGACGCCTGATTGGCCGATGTGAAATAAATTCACATAAACGGAATACAAAAGACCGATAATGAGAATAACTGCAAAGGAAAGCAAAAGCAACCATTCAGTGAGTATCTCGCGATCGACTGGTATATTGGCTTCGAGTCTGAACCAATCAGTTGTTATCTTTGGCCATGGTCGACCAACTGCTTCAGGCCGAGATAGTTCGTCCAATTTTCTCTTGGCAATTGTCTTTACCCGCGAGCTGTCTTTATATTTCGGATCAATAGACTGGATCGCATTCCACTTTTCAAGTGCTTCTTGATACTTCTTGGCCTCCAGCAAACTCACTGCCTCCGCATAGAGCGCTGACAATTCCTTTCGTTGTTGAGCATCCTGCTCTTCGCGCTCCAGTTCAACCTTTGATTTTTCAATGATGCCATCGCTGTCCACAAACTGGTTGTCGAGTTTTCTGATTTCTTCCATCTGCGCCAAAGCCTTCCCCCACTGACCCATCCGTGTCATTTTACGGGCCTGTTCATAAAGCATTTGCACCTGTGCATTGCGCTTACGTCCTTCTTCAATTCTCAGGATTTCATCTTCTATTTTTCTTAGCAGACGTTCTGTATCAAGAAACCCCGTTTGTGCTTTATGAACTTGTTCAAGCAAACTTCGGGCTTCATACCACTCGCTCGCATCCATTTTATGAACGCCCTGACTATATAGGGTATTCAAGTCAGCCAGTCGTTTGAGTTCAGTAACTTCTTTTTGTGCGGAAGGGAGCAGACCATCAGGATCAGAATAAGCTGAGTCAATTCCAGCCATTTGATCAAAGACTTTGATAACCGCCTGCCACTTCTGCGCAGCATACAATCGTTTCGCTTCCGCATAGAGTTCTTTGAGTTGCCTTTGCTTTTTAGCATTCGCCAGCCATTGAACAGCATCTTTGTAATCCCCGGACTTTCCCAGCAATTCCTCCAACGCTTGGATGGCAGCCAGCCAGTTTTCTGATTGATACGACTCTGTTGCCTGAGCATAGAGTTTCGTTAAATTTCTCTGTCGTTCCGCCTGTACAAGTTTTTCTGCCGCGGTTTTATGGTTGGGTCGCTCACGCAGGATTGTTTGGAAACGCTGACAAGCTCTATCCCAATCTTCCGTATAAAAGGCGGCTAATCCTTCTGTATAAAGTTGATCGAGCCTGCGGTCGATTTCTTGATCGTCATTTTCATCTGCCAGAGGCTCAATAACAGCCCCGATCCGAGCAGCGCGCAACTTCAATGAGCGTAACAACCTTACAAAACCGTTCTCTTCAAACAAATCTACCCACTGCCAGTTCTTCAAATAGATTGGCACTTCGCAATCATTCAACTTAGCAGGGATAACAAAAATTGTTCCGGAAGGTTTATCCCGCGCCTTATCTAAAGCTTCCTTAATTTCACGCTGAACATAGCCTTCCCTCGATACGGATGTTTTCGACAAGCAAATGATAATGGCATCGGATTCCTGCAATGCCTTCATTATTTCCTTATCCCAGTCTTGACCCGGCAGAAGTTCTTCTTCATCCAGCCAAGCATCCACCCCTTCAGTAACCAAGCGTTTATAAACCCCACGCACAGCTGGCTTGTCTTCATGGGCGTGGCAAAGAAAGACTTTTAGTCGGCGTTTGACGTTTTCAGTCATGTTATGTACTAGTGAAATGTAAGAGGACAAAGAAATTATACGTCAAGTTCAGAGTTAAACAAACGCTTTATGATAGACTCCTTGGGAGGATTTGCGTTGAAACCAAAACATTGGCTTATCTTCATTTTGCTGGGCGCAATCTGGAGTTCCTCTTTTATGTGGATCAAGATCGCGGTGCAGGAAGTTGGTCCCATTACGCTGGTTGCCTTTCGTGTGCTCTTTGGGCTTTTGTTTGGGATTGTGATCATTTTCATTCAGCGAGTCCAATTGCCGCGCAGCTTCAGAGAATGGTCTCCCCTTTTGTTGCTCGGAATCACAAATGTAGCTATTCCCTTCTTCCTGATTTCATGGGGAGAACAGTCCATAGACTCGGCGGTCGCTGCGATTCTGGATGCCACCGTACCTTTGTTCACGATTTTGATCGCCCATTATTTGTTGCATGACGACAAAATGACGTGGCCTAAAGTGCTGGGATTGCTAATCGGTTTTGCCGGCGTGATCATCCTGATGAGCAAAGATATTGGTGCCTCATTCGGCTCCCTCTTGGGCCAATTCGCAGTGGTGCTCGCTTCCGCCTTTTACGCGGGCAGTGCCGTGTTCGCGCGTAAGACCACAGAAGATACCCCCGGGATCTTGCGAAGCGCGGGTCCATTGATTTCAGCAACGGTAGTCATGTGGCTGGCGACATTTTTCGTTGAAAGCCCGGTTGAGGTTCCGCAATTAGGAATCACATGGATCGCG
>DASWEH010000131.1:0-6619 GCA_036394895.1 Anaerolineales bacterium | reverse complement strand
TCGCCAGTCCTTCCCTCTCCAAGTGCTTTTCGAGTTCGTACTTTGCCACTTCAGGTCCAAAAATTTGGATCTCTTCCGCGTCACGAATGTGCGCCACGATCTTGTCATAATATTCGCCGAGATGGTTCCAGAAACGCCGATCGCGTATCTCCTCTGGTGAGCCATCTCCAGGGACAACGGTGGAGTAAAGTACATAATGCTCCATATCCGAAGTGATGATGCTTCTTCCCTCAGTTTTGTTGGCAATACTTACGATGACGGCCTTGTTACGGTCGAGCCACAAACCAACTTTTTTGTTCATTAGGTTTTTCCTTCTTCCTTGAATAGATACTGATCGTTTCAGCCAAGCCAGGCCTTCGCATAATGCTTGTTCAATTGGGATGCGGCTTCCTCTCTGGTGTATCCATAACGTTTTTGAAGGATGCTTATGGACCGTTCGTACGCGCGATCAACTTTAGTAGATTGGTCGTTGTGGCGTTTATTCCACCAGTGGAAGGCGTTTCGGTAAAACTCATCCCACTTCAATTTGTTAGTGACGCTTGTCATTTTCTTATCTCCAGCAAGCAAAAACATGCTCAACCCGCATGGCGTAGCCTCTAACCACCCAGGCTATCGTTGGCGAGGAGTTGTTCCCAAAGTGCCTGTTCCTGCAAGGCAACGACAAATGGAGGCCGCCGAAGCTGTTCCAAAATCTGATACTCTACCTCGCGTTGTTCAAGAGGGAACAGCACATCGTCAGGACAATACGGATGGGGGGGTGTCCAATCCATATGGGGTGTATGGAAAGAAGCAGAATCGAAATTCATATACCGTTTTTGCTCGTTGCTGTTGATATGAAGAAATCCAGAGGCCTTGGTTAGATAACGAACTTCGTTCATTGACACAACGATAAGAGGCACAGGTGGCCCGGTCTTACCTTCCGTTAGTAAATTGAGCCGGGCATGCTGATCGATAAATTTTCCCTCAATGATCATAGCGATCACCCGCCGATTGTTCGGATTAATAATTACCTGCTTTACAACCCCGGAGACCCCGTCGAGAAAATAAATAATTTCTCCGATGGTGGGTTGCAGGAAGAGTTCATCCTGTACCTCCTGCTCTGCCCCGGAGACGCGAACATTGTTGATCACGCCGCGGACATTTGGATTACTGGCTGCACGCTTCTCTGCGAGCAATTTCACATTTTCATCCTTCACAGTACCATTCAGGGATATCACTCCATGCGAGGCGCCTGTGAAAAACTTGCAATCGTAGGTATGCTCCAAGTTTCCTAACGAGGTAGCGACATCGAGGATAAGCTTGTCATCCAAAACGAGATGATTTTGAATTCCCAGGATGCCGGGAATGGAGCGAATAGCATTTTCAATCCGGCTCTTGCTGGTTGTGCTTACAATGTGGCCATACAAGTAGACAATCCCGTTTTTTACTTGAACATCTATTTCGTAATATTCTATAGCTCGTAAAACATCATCATGCCAGATGGCATGGTCAATGGATCCCTTGATCGCCGCATCCGTTTTTTGGCTTGGGCTAAGGCTTTTTCCATGATCTGTCATTTGGCTGCTTTCTTCGCATCTCGAAAATTCAGCAGGATTTATTCTGGGTATCTGTGTTACCAACATGTTTACTCCTCGAGTTCACTAGCCTGGATATTTGCAATTGATAAGATGTCAAGACTGTAAGCTTTTGCCGAAAATAGTGCCGACTGTCAAAAGATTGAAAGTATGACTGCTTTATCTACTACGATAGAAATTTATAATAATCAGGACAACGATAGCGCTCAAATAAAAAGGTCTTCTTATCAGGAACTTCGGATTGCCTTTTTCCGCACTTATGCAGCGTCGGATACGTGCTCCAATTGCTCGTAGTTTTTAACACCCATCGGGACTTTGTTTGGGTTCGAACGCACCTGCGCCATGGTGTCTTCCACCATTTCAGTCGTCCGGTCGCGCAGCTCAATACCCTTTTTCTGGAGATGTGTTCTCGTAACTTTTCCGGATTGGGGTGCCAGCAATAGCATCGCCAGGGCGCCAGCCAGACTACCGATCAGCATGCCAACCAAAACATTTCGCGTGTTATTTGCGGAGTACCTATAATCTTGATTCTCGTAGATCATTTTGTTTTCTCCTATTGACGAATAATGACCGCATCGTGCGGTTTGTAGGTTGGATACGCAGGGCTAAAGGCATTCGACCGATATTCATTCGCCTCCCGGACGATCCAGATAAATGCCTGCTTCCTCTTGCTCTTCTTCTGTCCACTGGCTGAGACTTGCCAGCCATCTGATGGGGTTCCCAAGGATTGGCAGACTCACCAAAAAGGGTTTGGCATCCTGCTGCGTGTGGGATGCTTGTTCATGGAAGGAATTATCCATTCTTGCCTCTTATGTTCTGAGTGGAGGTGCAGAGTATGGCCCCCGCCGATCATCTCCGGGGGGCGGGTTCTGTTTTCCTGTTCATGTTGAACTCATACTCCGTCACGTGCTTTTCGATCTCCTCGACTGCGCGCTGGTATGTATAGCCGTACTTTTCCTGAAGCAAGCCGACGAAGACATCGAACTTACCCGCGGCCCGTTCCAAATCGTCGTCCGTGAGTTTGCCCCACCAGGCTTTGGCCCGGCCTCGGATTTGTTTCCATTTGCCTGCAAATACATCTGTGTTCATCGTTTGGTTTTCCTTTGGTTCGCTTTATAAAACTTCCACGCTTAGGCAGGCGCTGGTATCGTTTATCTTCTTCCGGCCTGGTACTCGTCAACTTCTTCTTTTAGCCTTGCCAGTCGGGTGAAATAATCAGGGAATTCTTCCATATGCGCCAGGACAACCTTTCCCGTAAGAAGCACATCTTCGTACGCCAGTCCTGTTTCAGGGTCGATGGCTCCCGGTTCATGATTTCCCATTAACCCCTGGCGGAATTCCTCGAGATCGATCTGCTCCCAATCAATGTGCAGGGATTCTCCAACTCGTTTGGCCTGTTCTGTGCTGATCTGCTTTCGCTTTTTCATCTGGCAGTTCCTCCGTATCACTAAAGTAGAGGCGGTTGGCTCTGAGTGCCGCAACCAACCGATCGATGGAAAGCTGTCCCGGTTTGCGCCGGATTTCAAGCTTCATTCAGCCAGGTGGCATTATGGAAGAGGGACGTTCGCTGCGACGGTCCGCAGGTGCTCAGCCACACGTTCGGGCGTTTCACCTTTACTGATAAATGCATCCGCCCCAGCAGAGAGGGCAGCCTGTTCACGGGCATCCAGATGGCTGATAAGGACAATGACCAGCGCAGTTGGACATGCCTTGCGGAGTCCATCAAGTGCCAGGCTGGGTGTGTTGCGGGGAAACAACTCCCAATCGATCAATAACACATCTGTGCGGTAGACTGGTACCTGAATCAACGTTGTAGCCCAATCCGCGGCTTCGCCAACCACTTCCATATTAAGGTCTAGCAACAGGAGACGCAGAGCAGAACGTTCCTCTGGCAGGGCATCAGCTACATATACGCGGGTCATATATTCATGGTACAACCAATACTCCCCAGGCGCATCCTGCGTCTGGGGAGTATCTGTCTCCGCCACTTGGGGGAGAAGATGGGAAGTATCGGCTAGAGCGACTTTTCCGCCCGTCTTTTTATGCCAAGCATGGATTTGCGCATCATCAGGATGTCAAAGAATTCGGTGAGCAGGTTGAACAGGATCGCCGCTGAAAACAATCTGTATTTCACACGCACACGGGTGATCAGGCGGAATTGGTTTTCCCCTTCGGGGTGGATCTCCCAGATCCAGGTGGTGTCGCCTTTTTTGTCCCACCACAACATCCATTTGTTTTTCCTGAAATACTTCACCCACATGCCCTGCTTGCCATCCGGGCTGAGAGGGATCAGATCGCCAATCTGGATGTTCTGGTGCTCAGGAAGGATGCTTTCTGCGCTCCGCCTGCCCAAGTTATCCAGCAAGTCGTAGCTATACCAGCCCGCCCGACTGACGCCCATTTGGACGATCCAGGGATAGATATTTTGAGCGGGCGCATGGATGGTGACCGCCCGCGTGGCATTGAAGGAAGGTTGGCTCACAATCTCATCCCCAGGCATGGAGCGTTTGACCTCGGCGTCTGTCGCTCCCCAGCGCAATTGCCAGGGACGGAAGAACACCAGGTAAAGGAACACCAGGACGATGAGACTGATACTGATCGTAATCGTGGAGGCTTGCATTTCAAAACTCCTTGTTGGGATGGGGTAACGTTGAAAGAGGGATCATATACGTATCCTAACATAAATACTCCCCAGCCACATCCATCAACCGGCAAGTGTTTGTCTCCGCCACTTGGGGGAGGAGAGTACCTGTTCTTCATTTGTCGCGTAAGGGCGAGTCGTCTTGATGGGCAAATTGGCGCAGGTCAGAGACCATGCGCCAGCGGAGAGCAAGCTACATGCTTGGCACGGTGAGGCCAAGTTGACCCAGGATCCCCATCAAACCTCCGCCTTCGATCGGCTCTACAATCCATGAAGCGACCTTGCTATCCTTGATTGTCACCTTGACGTGTTCACGCGGCGTTGCAAAGGATTTGTCCGTGGCTGGAGACACACCTAATCCTACCAGGCTCAGGTCGAGGACGCAGCTCTGGGTTCCCTTCAGTTCTGCCGAGATCTTTACAAGGTGACCATTCAAGCCATCCACGCGATCGACGTGGAAATGATAGTCAAGGTTGGGACAAGCTTTTTTCAGATTCTTGTTCATTCCCATCCATGCTTCGCGTTTGAGGAGTTCAGGGACAGGTCCGCTGAATTGACAATCCTTGCTGACCAGAAATCTTGCCTTCTGAAAATCCCCCCTCTGGACAGAATCCAACAGGGCTTGTACGATTTCTCTCGGATTCATAATATTTTTCCTTTACTTTCCATTGAACTGCTTCTGAGCAAATGGGCCTGGGTATTAATGAATGTTCCCTCTGGAACATCCTCCATTTCCCCCAAATGATAAACACCTTGTTTATTTATAAGCCGAATTCAGTGTAACACACTAACGAGCCAAAATACGCCACGTGACAAACTGGTAGGAGTAAACGATCCCGCATGAGGGAATTGCACGGCTTTTCTTTCGGCACTCGTGAGGAGTGAGGAGGATGGGTCAGTGACTACCTGTCCTCCCATCACCTTCCTATCTCTCAGCAACTGCTCAAATGGCTTTTGGATATTTATTCTTTTTCTTTGTCCAGGAAATCTTTCGCTGAACGTATGTGCGACTCCTTCGCCTTGATGAGCCTCAGCTCATTATGCTTTTCTATCGCCGGATCAATAATCGCTGGTTTTAGTGCCTTGATCAACGTTTCAATCGAGTCATAATATAGCGTATCCATGACCCAGTTATATTTTTTCTGGAGATCAACCATCCTGGCAAAAGGTTGTTCCCCCTCCTGAACGATTGGCACAAAGGGAATTTGATAATCAGGGATGGTTGCCTGCAGTTCAAGCGGGGAGGATTTCGGGTTCGTAATATCTGCGATGACAAATAGCGAGAGCCTCGCCAGTATGTTGATCGTTTCTGTGAAATCCTTATCCGTCGGGTGATCAAAATCGAAAACGATCGGTAACAAGTCGTATTCACGCAGCTTGTTTCGAAGGGCATCCAGGATCGACTTGCGTTCCGGGATGGAGAAGCGCCCCAGAATGAGAACAGATTTAGAGGTGAGTGTGTGGATTACATCCCGAATTTCTTCATTATTCAAGATCAAATGGATAAATTGAGCAACTTTAATATTATCGACCGTAATCGTTGCGGTTTTAGAAGGTGTAATAATCAAATCTTTTTGTTCTTCAAATTCACCTTTTAAATCCAAAACATTTATGGCGTAGACCAAACTTCCAGAAATTTTTGCCTTATCAATGACAGTCCTTATTAATGACGTGCCGCGCAGATCGGCTTCGCTGAGATCGGCCCCACTGAGATTGGCTCTCTTCAGATTGGCTCCCATGAGCAGGGCTCCCCTGAGATCGGTTTCATTGAGATTGGCTTCCCTGAGATCGGCCGCACTGAGATCGGCTCCCCTGAGATCAGCCCCACTGAGATCGGCCCCAAAGAGATGGGCCCCATAGAGATGGGCTCCACCGAGATGGGCTCGACTAAGATATGCACCCATGAGACCGGCCCCACTGAGATTGGCTTCCCTCAGATCGGCTTGCCTGAGATCGGCTTTCCAGAGATCGGCTTGCCTGAGATCGGCTCCACTGAGATCAGCTTCCCTGAGATCGACCCCACTGAGATTGGCCCCAAAGAGGTCGACCTGAAAACCGAGGTTCCTGGCTCGCCACCTATTCCAAACCTGGACTCCCTGCTTCAAAATCTCTACCTGATCTTGATTGGCCATCGTCTCATCCTTTCTACACCTGTTTTACCACCAACACTTCTTCGCCCAGCATATCCGTCACCTTTACGCAATCTCTTTAACTGTCACTCGTTTGCCATGACTCAACCTCCCTCAACAATCTTTATTTCATCCTCCGTCAACCCATAAAGGACATATACCCTCTGATCGATCTCCGCATCGACCTGTGCAATCTGTCTCTCCAAATTGCGGACTCGGTCGAGGTCATCCTCACGCCGCACGGACTGGCACTCTTTTTGCAATGCCAGTATCCT
>DASWEH010000130.1:0-18074 GCA_036394895.1 Anaerolineales bacterium | reverse complement strand
CATCTCAAACCATCCTGACAAAGCACTGCATTTAATGTATATTGTGGGAAACTTTTGGGTGGCGCGTGATTATAACAACGAAGCACGTCGCTGGTGCCAGATGAGCCTGGAACGTGGGGAATCGCTGTCAAACATGGATGGTGAACGCGCAAAAGTTTATGGAGTCTTGGGATGGAGTTCGATTGGTATCGGCGATCATAAGACCGGCCGTGAGGCGGCCGAAGCTGGCATCGCATTGGCAAGAAAAGTCAATGATCTATTGACGATGGGACGCCTTTTAGGATTGGTCTCGCTGGCCTGTATCTTTCTAGGGGACTTACCTGCTGTAGAAAAAGCTCTTACGGAGGCCGAAGCGATCGCGCGTCAGGCAGGATTTGCTGACCAACTTGCGACCGTGCTCACTACTCGCGCCCAGTTAGCCTTCGCTGGGTACCGAGATCTTGCGAAAGCGAAAATGTATCTGGATGAAGCGATTTCGTTCAGTGCAACCCTCCAAAACGAATGGGCAACAGCCATGTCCCTTTTTGGGATGGCGCGGGTGGCTGGGGTAATGGGTGACCTTGCTACGGCACGTGCAAAGTTCTCGCAGAGCGCAGATCTTGCAAAGAAAATGGGCAACAAGCGACAGATGTATTCCTGTTACAGTGAACTGGCACATGTTCTGCGCGAGAACGGCCAGTTGGATGAGCCTCTGGCAATTTATCGGGATCTCCTGCCCAAGTGGAAGGATCTTGGTCATCGCGCCGCAGTCGCACATGAACTGGAGTGTATTGCTTACATCCTCGCAAAGGAAGAACACTCTGCGCGGGCAGCGTCGCTTCTCGGCGCGGCAGATTCATTACGCAAGAGGATCGATTCTATCCCAACGGCTATCGAACAGGCAGAATATAAAAAAGAGATGGCTGTGCTGCAAGAAAGCATAGATGAGTCTGAATTCAAGAAGGCATGGGAGGCAGGGCAAAAGCTAAACATGGACGAGGCGATTGCACTGGCAACGAAAGAAGATTAGCTCTATTAAGGCACTGTTATAATTCGAGAATTATGCTTGAACGATTACAAAAAATACTTGCCCAAGCGGGATACGGCTCGCGCCGTGCCTGCGAAGACTTTATCACGGCGGGGCGCGTCCGTGTGAATGGACAGATCGCTTCACTCGGCCAGAAAGCTGATTCTGCTATCGATAAGATCACCGTCGATGGAAAACCGATCGTTGCAGCGGAGTCATTAACGTACATTGCTCTCTATAAGCCGCGCATGGTCTTATCCACGGTGGAAGGTGAGCGGGGGGATGACCGTCAGACAGTACGCGATCTTGTCGAAATCCCTCAACATGTTTACCCGGTGGGTCGCCTTGATTTTGAGAGCGAGGGGTTGGTGCTCATGACTAATGATGGTGATCTCACTAACAAACTCACGCACCCGAAATTCGGTCACGAAAAAGAATATCGTGTTCTCTTGGCGCGGCGTCCAGACCAGGCACAATTTGAGGCCTGGAAACGAGGCGTAGTCCTCGAGGATGGCTACAAGACTGCGCCCGTGGATGTCCGCTTCGAAGGGGCACAGGGAAAAGGTGCTTGGGTGCGTGTAATCATGAAAGAGGGACGGAAGCGCCAGATCCGTGAGACCTGCAAACAGTTGGGGTTGCCAGTTGTGCGCATTTTGCGCATCAGGATTGGGTCATTAAGATTAGGGAATCTCAAACCGCGTCAGTGGCGATACCTTACCATGCAGGAAGTCAATGAGTTACAGGGGAACGAAGTAAGCCGAAAAACAGCCGCGCATCGATAGGTCTTTATGTTATTGAAAAGTAAGAGTTTGCATTTTGCAAATATCTATTCAATAGCTTAAGCAAAGGAGAGAGGAGTATGACCACTGTTCGTACAGATGTTTTTAAACTTGGCGATAAGTTCGCGACACTGCTCGGTGATGAGGTACACGTTGGGGAGACAGCTCCTGAGTTTACTTCCGTAGTGCCGGGCTGGGGTTCAGTAAATCCATTAGCGGAATCAAAGGGAAAAGTAATTATTCTCTCAGCTGTCCCTTCTTTGGACACCGCGGTGTGTGACCGTGAAACGAGACGATTCAACGAAGAAGCTGCGAAGTTGAGTGATGAGATTGTGATCTACACCATCAGCACGGATTTCCCAATGGCGCAGAAACGCTGGTGTGGCGCAGCTGGTGTGGAGAAAGTAAAAGTGGTTTCAGATGTGATTGATGCTGAATTCGGCTTGAAGTATGGCTTGCTGATCAAGGAGCGTCGTTATTTGCGCCGGGCTGTCTTTGTTGTAGGACGCGATGGCAAACTAACCTATGTCAATTATTTGCCAACGCTTGGTCAAGAACCAGACTATGATGAAGTGATCAATGCTGCAAAAGAAGCCTTGAAAAAATCCTAAGATTCTCATAACGAGAATCAAAAACAGACCGCCACAATGGCGGTCTGTTTTACTGAAGTAAATCAACTCTGTCTGATATCCCAGAACTTTAGCACAATATTTCCGAGCACTTCCTTGATCTTCTCTTTCTTCATGCCATCTACCTTAAAGGTAATGACCCTTGAATTGGCATCCGGACCTGAGAATATTCCAAAGGAAATGAAATCGCCACCATTTGTGGAGATCGCTTTCGTAACCTTGGCGAGTTCACCCGGTTGATCTGGGATCGTTGCCGTTACGCGAGTTGCTTTCTGCCTGGCACCCATCAACTCTAAGAAGGCTTTGAAGAGATCCGTCTCTGTGATGATCCCAACTAATTTTCCGTCGCTCATCACAGGTACTCCACCGATTTTTTTGTCTGCCATGATGCGCGCAGCTTCTTCAATTGGTGTATCCTTATCAACGGTGATTACTTTTTTGCTCATGACCTGCTTCACTGTGACCTTGCTAATCAGGTAATTCATTTCCCACACACTTAGCGTGGTGACGGGCGATGGGGAAGCGTTCAACAGATCCCTTTCTGAGACGATCCCTGCCAATTTTCCACTCTTCATCACCGGTGCCCGCCGAATATGTTCTTTTCGGAACATAGCGAGGACTTCATTGATGGGTGCGTCCGGTGATACTGAAATCACAGGGCGCGACATTCTTTCACCGACAAACATTTTTTACCTCCGTACAATATTAGCGACTTCCTTGGCATTGCCTGCCAGGGTATGTATACTCTATTTGTGAAAAATACTACAAACTTATTATATGCGGTAGGGCATCCATTGCTGTCACGAAATTGGAGTGAGTAAGGTCATATTCTCCGGTCCTAATTTTATAAACCTAAATATGCCTCGCGTATATGTTTGTCTTTGATCAATTTTCGTGCTTCTCCCTCCAGTTGGATTTTTCCTTCCACAATAACATATCCATAGTCACTGATCGCAAGAGCCAGTTGGACATTTTGTTCTACAAGAAGAATCGTCAATCCTTGTGCCCTTAATTGCTTTAAGCTCTCGAAGAGGGTTAAGACTAGAACAGGGGCGAGGCCGAGCGATAATTCATCAATGAAAAGAATAGTTGGATCTGCCATGATTCCCCTGGCTACAGCCAGCATTTGCTGTTCACCCCCGCTCAAGGTACCCGCTTTTTGGGTACTGCGCTGTTTCAAACGCGGAAACATTTCATATACGCGCTCAAGATTGCGTGCGAACTTGGGCCTGGCGCGCTGATTGGATCCACCCATTTCCAGATTCTCATAAATGGTCATATCAGTGAACAATTGTCTGCCTTCAGGTACGAGCACAAGTCCCATTTCGGCTTTTGTATGAGCAGGCAATTTACTAACATCTTTTCCATCAAAGTTGACTGTTCCGCCCCAGGGTGGTAACAGCCCCATAATCGTTCGCAGTAAGGTTGTCTTGCCAACACCATTTCCACCAACCAGACAAGTGAGCTTCCCTTTTTCGAGGCTCAAGGTTGGGCCCCATAAAATTTGCACCTCGCCATAACCGGAACTGATATCTTTTACTTCCAAAAGTGACATGGTTACTCCTCCTTCAAAAGCCCTTCAGCAAGGCGCGGGTCACCTAAATAAGCTTCGATGACTTTAGGATCGTTCGTGATTGTTTCGGGATTGCCCTCTGCGATTTGTTCTCCGTAATCCAGCACGATGATCCGATCTGAAACATTCATCACAGCTTTCATCACGTGTTCGATCATGATGATCGTAATTCCCTGTTCGCGGATTTTCAACACCGTTTGGATCATGTTATCTATTTCGGATGGATTGAGACCCGCAAGCACTTCATCTAGCAGTAGAAGATAGGGATGCGCCGCTAAGGCCCGGGCCATTTCCAACCGCTTCTTTTGCGCGACATTCAAACTGCCTGCAAGTTGATCGGATTTGGTTAGCAGTCCAACAAACTCCAGTACCTCATCCGCAATTTTCGCCGCGTTGCCAAGATCCTGGCTCTCATGCCCGAAACAGGCTCCAACCATTACATTTTCCCGAACGGTCAGTTCGTTCAATGGGCGGACAATTTGATGAGTACGTGCCATGCCCATCTTGACAAGCTGATAAGGTTTGAGACCAGTCACATCTTTGTCGCGAAAAATGATTTGTCCTTTTTCGGGAGGATAGACACCATTGATGGCGTTGAAGAGAGTGGTTTTTCCTGCGCCGTTAGGGCCGATCAATCCTAGTATCTGACCTTGAGGCAGGTCGAAGGTCACATTGTTTAGGGCCTGTAGTCCTCCAAAGCGTTTCGAAACGCCATGCAGGGAAAGAAGAATGGTCATGTGAGAAACCTCCTCAGTATTGGAATGCGCTGCCGCAACCAGCCAACCAGTCCCGCGGGAATGAATAGAATGATGAGTAGCATGAGCAACCCTGCGATAACCAATTGAAAGTCTTTGAGGGCAAATGTTCCAATCATCGCATTGCTGGTTAATAGGGCGCCGCGCAATCGCTGATAACCAAGCGCACCAATCACGGGTCCTAATAGCGTTCCTTGACCACCAAGCATAATCATCACCAGCGATTCAATTGAGAAGCCAAGCCGGAAAGCGTCGCGAGGTTCCACATTGCCGTTCTTAAAAAAGAACAGCACACCGAGCATCCCTGGCAGGAAAGCGGAAAAGACAAAAGCCATGGTTTTGACATTGGGAGTCACAATCCCCAATACCTCAGCTGCATCTTCATCTTCACGAATAGACATCAATCCCAACCCGAATTTGCTGCTTTTGATGAAGTAACTAAAAGCGACCGCGAAAATCGAGATACCAACAACCGCGTAATAGGTAAGCCACAGTGCTTGCGCAGGACCCCCATACGGCTTATAAACACTGAACTGCAATTCGATTCCTGTTGGACCTCCAAATGGTTTAAAGTTCGCAACAAAGGTTCGCACGGCCTCATTTACGCCAATCGTTACCAACGCAAAATAAGCACCGCGTAACGTAAGAATAGCCCTGCCTAAAAGGAATGCCAACAGAGCTGCGGCGACGCCTCCTCCAAGAACGGCAAGGGGCAAAGGCGCATCCAGAGCAGCTATCAAGTACATGCCCACGTATCCCCCCAGCCCATAAAAAACCACGTGACCAAAAGATACGTAACCTGTATAGCCCATTATGATGTTGAGACTGACCGCCATTGTGATTGCTAACAGAATGGTAAAGCCTACCTCACGCGACGCGGCGTCTTGCAGAAAAATGGGCCACAGCCCTAAAACGATCACGAGGCCAAATGCAACCCAGAATCCAGGATGAAGCCATTGTTTCATTGTCGACCTCCAAGCAAGCCACTGGGTTTAATCAGCAAGATAAGGATGAATAGCAAAAATTCAATTACAGGTACCCAGGTATTGGGCATTGCGAGTGGAAGCAAGCCTTCTAATACGCCGAGAATCAACCCGCCGACCAGCGCGCCAAGTGGATTTCCCAATCCACCGAGCACGCCGATGATAAAACTCTTCTGCTGGTAAACATCACCTGAAAGAATAGTGAATGAAAAGAATGTAGCGATCAATCCACCTGCGATTGCGGCTAGCATGGTGCCAATGCCAAAACTCAGTGCCAGAATCCGCGAAGATGGAATGCCCATCAATTCTGCAGCAGAGCGGTTATTCGATACCGCGCGAATGTACTTGCCTGTGCGCGTACGATAAAGAAATATGTATAAAGCGCCCGTAACCAGGAGAGTCGCTGCGGCAGCCACCAGTCGTGTACCGAGCAAAATCAATGGCCCAATTTGGATGCTGCCCAGTGAAAAACCTATATCACGTGGTGTTGTAGTAAAAGCTGCTGTTCCCAAACCGATGATGATCATATTGATTGAGAAGGTTGCCAGCAGCGTGGAAAGATACGGACCATTGATGACCGGCGCAATCCCAACAAAATAAACGATCACGCCCATCAATAATCCAAGAAGTGCAACGAACAACAGCGCCAGGTAGGGATTCAGCCCCAGGCTGCTGAAGAACAAATAGACGCCAAACATGCCAAGCGAGATCAGCGCTCCGTGCGCGAGATTGATCACCCGCATCACGCCCCAGATCAGGTTCAACCCCATTGCAGCAATCCCGTAAACCACGCCGATCAACAACCCATCTACCAGTGAAGAAAGTATTGTGCCAGCATTCATGCGAGGCTTCCTCCGCGACGTACGATATAAAGTCATAGAGTCCCCGCAGATGCATCCTGCATCTGCGGGGATTTTAGTAACAGATACTACTTGATGGGGTAAACTGGATCCGCTGTCTTGCCTTCCGCAGGCCAGACAACCTGTTTTACGAGCGTGCCACCGGCATCCTTTTGCCATTGGATATAGACCATCGAGTGACCCGTCTGCAAGCCATGACTTTCAGCACTGGTATCGAACTTGATGTGACCGAAGAATGTCATCATGTCCACGCCGTCCAGCGCGGCTTTGATCGCCTCAGGGTCCAATGACCCAGCGGTCTCGATTCCCTTTTGGAGGATCAGCCCAGCCGCGTATCCGCCCGCAGCATGGTACGAAGGATCTTCACCATAAGCGGACTTGTATGCGCTGACAAAATCAGCGCCTGTGGGCCCGTAATCTGGGGTAAAGGCAGCCAGTGGCTCCCATTGACTGGGACCCACAATCCCAAATGCGGCATCACCAATTTCCGCAAAGGTTGGCTCAGGTGGAGCAACCAGCAGGCTGATAAATTTGGCCGTAATACCCTTATCGAACAGGGCTTTGGCGAACTGTTGCCCATCCGCGAAGTGACCTCCGCCCATAACTGCATCTACATCCGCAGGGATTTTGTTGATAATTGGAGCAAAGTCAGTTGTGCCGGTATCGTAACCTTCGTTCAGCAGAACTTCATAGCCTTTGTCCGTGGCATAGGATTCCAACGCAGTAGTGACATCGGTTGAGAATTTGTCATTTTCATGGATGATAGCGATCTTCTTGGCATTGGCGTCTAGGCTGGCCAGCAAGTCCACGGCGCCCGCCAAATATTTGCCAGCTGGAGTATATGCCTGATAAACCAAGGTGTACCCCTTCTTGTAGGTACCTTCAGAAGCCGCTCCAGTCGTGATCATGATCTTGCCATACTGCTCAGCGATCACTGCGGATGCATCCGCCAAACCTGAAGAGTAAGGGCTGATGAGGAAATCGGCGTTATCCTCGGTGACCAGTTTCGTGTACAGTTCCTGAACACGGTCTTTGTTGGATTCATCATCATAGAACTTTGAATCGAATTTGACCGTTGTCCCATCTGCCAATTTGATACCACCTGCAGCATTAACCTGATCCATCCACAACTTGAAGCCATTGTTCTGCCGCGTCGATTCGACGTTCAGGCTGCCCGTCAACGATGCCGTGAAACCAACGATGGCAGTCTTTTCGGCCGCAGCGGGTGGCTCGGTTGCAGCCGGAGCCTCAGTGGCTTGTGTAGGCGGTTCGGTCGCGGCTGGAGCCGCAGGAGCTTCAGTAGGTGTGGCGCTTGGTCCACACGCGGAAAGGACTACCCCCATGAGAACTAACAGTGTAAGGATACTAAATAGCGAGCGTTTCATCGATGCTTCCTCCAAGGCGAAATAGATTGAAATTTGGCATGGAACCCTTCCATCCTATTCTCATTGTAGGAGGCGAACGAAAAATTTAACTAAAAATGCGAGGAGGAGTTATAAAAATTGTATAAAAAATTATGCCTCAAAACGATAGCCAATTCCATGCTCTGTATGTAAGTACTGTGGCTTAAGTGGGTTGACTTCAATTTTCTGGCGCAATTTCCCCACATATACGCGTAGATACTCCGCTTCGTCACCATATTCTGTTCCCCAAACATGCTGCAAGATGACGCGATGATGCAATGCTTTACCGGCGTTCTTCATAAGATAAACAAGTAAATTGAATTCAGTGGGAGTAATGTCGATGACTTCGCCGCGCACTTTAACCTTGTGCTGTTCAAGATCGACGTCGATATCGCCGCGCACGATTCTTTCTTCGTGGGAGGCTCGCTCGGACCAATCGGCGCGTCGCAATACTGCCTTGACTCTTCCCAACAACTCACCAACGCCAAACGGTTTCGTCAGATAATCATCTGCGCCCAGATCGAATGCCCGCACTTTATCGGCTTCCTCGTCCATTGCAGTGAGGATAATGATTGGCACATGCGACTCTTGACGAATGCGGCGTGTCGTTTCTAATCCATCCATGTGAGGCATCATGATATCCATGATGACCAACTGAACATTTTCGTGATTGAAGATCGCCAGCGCCTCCAGTCCATTCGAGGCGGTTAAAACTTTATAGCCGCGCACTTCAAGATTGCGACGCACAAAATCGCGTAGAGGTTTTTCGTCGTCGACGACTAAAACATTGATATTCATTGACCGATTGACTTCTTTGATTTTTTATGATTGTGAGTGGAAGGAACATTTTTGGCTGGAATTGTAAACGCAATACACGCTCCGACTTTCTGTGGTTCAGTCCAAATCTTGCCGCCGTGGGCGCGCACAAGCCCCTGGCAGATTGCGAGTCCTAATCCCGCGCCGCTCGTAAGCCGAGCTAAACTATCATCCAGACGATAGAAACTTTCAAAGATGCGCTGTCCTTCCCTTTCAGGAATCCCTGGCCCATCATCGATCACGCGGAACAGAAAATCTTTGTCCTCCCTACTCACTTCCATAGTGATCTTTGCATCTTCACCACCATATTTGACAGCGTTCTCGATCAGGTTTCGCAAAATCGATTCCAACCGGGGTGGATCCGCATAAAGCTTTGGAAGCTTCGCTTCAATATGGACATCGAACCTGTTTCCCGGCAGTAAACGGGCCTGTTTCGCTGCCCGGTTAACGGTCTCTTTGATGTCGCATTTTTCGCGCGAGAGCTTCAATGATCCAGCTTCAATACGAGATAAATCCAGTAGATTGTTCACCAGATTTGTCAAACGGTCTGATTCATCTGAAATAATCGTGAGGAATTCATGTTGCAAAGCGCGATCCCATTCCACATCATCCGCTAAGAGAGTGGAGGCGTACCCCTTGATAGCCGCGAGGGGTGTCCGCAGCTCGTGCGAAACCGTGGACACGAGACTCGATTTCATTCGGTCTACTTCGCGATCGGCAGTGATGTCGTGGAAGAATATGCCGCGCCCAATGGGAACACCTTCTTCATCATTTACATTGAATACTTCCAGTCTCAAATGGATTGTTCTGTCAGATCGATCTTGAGAGATTTCAATGCTTCGTTCTCCTTTTTTAGTTAGGATTTTCTGAACATCATTTTTCTTGTTTGATTTTCCTGAAGTCCTCGCAATGATGCGCGCTAGAATTTGATCTACGTGCATGCCTGCCAACGATTTTGTTGATAACTCTGCGAGTTCACCAATACGTTTGTTAGCGTAAATAATAGTTCCTTTTAGATCGCCTAATATCAACCCATCGTGCAGGGATTGGACGAGTGCTTCAAGACGGTGCGTCTGTTCACGCAGACGCATATCACTGCGTTCATACAACATCGCGTTCTCAATTGCCATTGCAGCGTGATTTGCAAAACTGGTTAATAGTTGAATTTCGTTATGTGTAAAAACATGCGGGGTTGGATAGAACACAAGCAGCGCCGTCGGTGGTGCGTGTTGTGTATTGAGAGGGACGGCAAGTATGGCGCGATAGCCTTCGGCGCGTGCACGCTGTTTTCTGATGGCGTAAGAGGGATCAGTTTCCGTATCACTGACCTGGATCGGCTCTTTTGCATGCAAGGCCCGCATGGTCACTGAATCAGGTTCTGTGGGTCGAATGGAAAGCTGTTCTATGAATTGTTTGGATAGGCCTCTGCCGGCGCGGATTCGGAAACTCCCATTTTTTTCGTCCAGTGCAATCACGGCATACATTTTGATGCTCAACAGTCGTCCCATTTGCTCAAGGATACGGTTGAGCACCGTTTCAGGGTCAAGCGTGGATACAACTGCGGTGCTGGTTTCCAAAAGGGTTGCTTGTTCTTTCATCCGTTCAGCGATGGAATCTTTCATGCGGATAATGCTTCGGATCAAGTGACCAATCTGATCGTTGCGCTGTGATGCTGATAGAAGGTGTTGCTGTTCTTCAGCGCTGATCGGTTGGTTTAGTCCAATGGATTCGCTAATGGGTGCCAAGCGCTCAATAGGGCGGATCACACGAATTGTCAGTGTTATCCAAAAAAACAATCCGATAAGAATAAAGGTAGCTGCAGCAATTTGCACTATCCGACGCAAGATGATTTGTGTGGCGAATGCAGCCGAAGTAGGACGGCTGACAACAACCTCCCAGTTGATGTTTGAGACGGGGGCATGCGTGTAGAGCCGCTCTTCGCCATCCGGCGCTGGGACGATTTGCGAATAATGAGCGTTATCAAAACTGGTGAGATAGCTTCCCGGAATGATGTTCTCTGCTGGTCGGAGTAAAAATTCTGAATCTGGGTATGCAATGATCTGATTGGCAGAATCAAGGATAATGACCTGGAGTCCCTCCTCCGATTGATGTTCTGAAATCACTGTGGTCAGTGTCTGGCTTAGACTTTCAAGCCGAATGTTGGCACCCACCAGACCGAGAAATTTGCCCTCTGCGGATCTTATCGGCATTACTGCTGTTGCAACAGCCTGATTTGTCGTCGGTGAAATACGTCCTTCGGATACCAACGGTTTGTTCGTCCGCAAGGCCTGCTGGAAATATCTTCTGAAGGAAAAATCATCACCAACCGTAGATGTAGGTCCGATTGGATAGTGATACAACATAATCCCCTTTGCATCAAGTCGATATACCAGATTGATATCTGGGTTTGTATTTATTATGACCTGGAAAACTTTTTCCATGCCTGCGAGGTCTGACTGAATGACCTCTGAGTATTTTCCCAGACCCTGCACAGTGGTCAATGAATTAGTAATTGCAAGATCAACTTCCTGTGAAATAGATTGCGCCAAAGACAGGTCGCTGGCTTGCACATCCTCCCGAATTCGCACACCAATCAGGGCGTCAAATATCAGCAAAGTTATTAGAAACGGGATGATGAGCAATAAATATAGCGCGAGTAGTTGGAGTCCCAGATCGCGGCGGAATGCAAACCAGCGACGCATAGCTACCTTATGTTGCGAATTTCTTGATCAATCGCGCCATGTGCCGCGCATGTTTGAGATATAGATCAATACGGATATTCTCATTGGGCGCGTGGGCACGGGTGTCAGGGTAGCCCAAACCTGCGGTTGCCACCGGCAGTTTCAGGTCATGCACAAATGGGTAACTGGGACCCGATCCGCCAACCATGGGAACCAATTGCATCGGCATCTCATATACTTCTTCAGAGGTTTTTGCAACGAGTTGAATAAAAGGCTCATCGGGATCCGTGCGGGCCGGTGGGTCGCCGCCGAGATCGGTGATCTGCACATCGCTAAAACCTTCCTCATCCAGATGGGCGCGCAGCTTTTTCAAGATGTCATCAGGATCCTGATCCGGCACAAGACGAAAATCAACCTTGGCTGAAGCACGCGCGGGCAAAACCGTTTTCGACCCAGGTCCTTGATATCCAGATGTCAATCCACAGATTGTGCAGGTTGGGGTAAAGACTTCTTCCATTTTGAGGTCTGTTCCGCCAGTTAGACCTTTGATAAATTGCTTGACTCCATAACGGGATTTGTATTCCTCTGCCACATCGGGTAATGCATCGAAAAGCTCTCGGTCACGCGTGGAGGGAGACTTGATCCCGTCATAGAAGCCTGGGATTCGAATCCGTTCATCCTCTCCTTTCAATGTGGACAAAGCCCATACTAACCTCCAGGCTGCATTCGGGAAGATGGAGCCGCCTAAGCCTGAATGGACGTCTGTCGCAGCTGTTTCAACGCTCAGTTCAACATAACAAATCCCGCGCAGACCAAGGTATAACATGGGCACATCCCGATGATCGACGCCGCCAAATTCCCACATACAGGCATCTGCCTTTAACAAATCCCTGTTCTGCTTGATAAACTCAAAGAGATTGACGCTGGCCGTTTCCTCTTCCCCTTCGATAATGAACTTGATGTTGCAGGGAAGTTCGCCTTCGGTCTCAAGAAGTGAGTCAACGGCAAATAGCCGGGAAACGATATGACCCTTATCATCGCTCACGCCACGCCCGTATAATTTACCGTCTCGCAGGCTGGGCTCAAAAGGAGGAGTTTCCCACAATTCAAGTGGCTCGGGCGGCTGAACGTCATAGTGGTTATAAATGAGAAGGGTTTTCTCAGACTTGCCTTTGCGCTCCCCAAAGACGACTGGTGCGCCGGCGGTTTCCATGATTTGTACATCGAAGCCGCGCGCCTTGAGCATTTCGCCAACCAGCGCGGCGCATTCTTTCAATCCCCAGTTTTGCGCGCCCACGCTTGGCTGGGCAACTAGCCGGGAAAGTTCCTCGAGGCTTTTATCAAGATTCTGTTCGAGGTAGGAATCCAATTTGATATAGTCAAACATATTATCTCCTCATTTCATGAAGTTTGTAATCAAAGTAATGGAATAGTGACCTGCCAGAGCAAACACTGTCATCTTGATCAATTGACCCACCCATGTAAAAAGTAGAAAAGTACGGAGCGGCATTTTGGCAATTCCTGCTGCGATACCAGCGATATCAAAAAAGGGATTTGGGATCGCGGAAAGGACCATGATTGCCCAGCCCCCATATTTATCTACCCAGGGCTTGATCCGATTGTAGGCATGCGTCCGTTCGACAACCGCTTGACCGCTGAATCCGGCCAAATATCCGGAGAGTTCTCCAATGGCACCGCCTGTGCCAGCGGCCAAGCCCACGCCGAGTGGATTGAAGATGGCTCCCATGGCATAAATAACTGCTACACCCGGCGCAGGAAGCAATACCGTTGCATTCGCAAGTAATGCGATTAGGAAGATACCCGGATATCCAAATGCGGCAAATTGCTCTACCCGTTCACGAATACTGAATATGTAAACAGTGATGGCAACCACCGCAAACAATGCCAGAATCCGCAAGACATTGGTCAGAAATTTAGAACTACCTGCTTTATTATAGGTTTGGATAGGCGCCACTGGGGAAACCAAAGTCTGCTCGGCTTCATTGGCCGGCCGGCTTTGTGTTTCTGAAATGACGCGTGAAGAGCGCGCCGAGGTTTTCTTTGTCGTGCTCTGCGCGCTCCTGGTTTTTTTCGTGGAGACTTTCTTATTCGCTTTCTTCAATGGTGATGTGATTGATCTTTACGGCGGGAGCATTGACATTGCCCGGGTCACGCGGCGGAATGGACATCAGTACATCCAACCCCTCGACCACCTGGCCGAAGACACTGTGTTTATTATCCAAATGAGGGGTGGGAACGTGGGTGATAAAGAATTGTGAGCCATTTGTGTTGGGTCCTGCATTTGCCATCGATAGCACCCCGGGTTTATCGTGTTTCAGGCTGGGGTGAAATTCATCCGCAAATTTATAGCCAGGACCACCTGAGCCGCGCCCCGTAGGATCACCGCCTTGTGCCATAAAATTAGAAATCACACGATGGAAGATAATGCCATCATAGTATCCTTCACGTGCCAGAAAAACAAAATTGTTGACTGTCTTTGGTGCTTTATCCGCAAAAAGCTCAATGACCATTGTTCCTTTATCCGTTTCCATACGAGCTTTGTATGTTTTCTTCGGATCAATCTGCATTGCAGGCGGGGTATTCCATTGTTTTGCCATTTATTCTCTCCTTAGTTTTGGTTTTGTGCAAAAGCTTGCGAAGGCTAGATCCTTTGGGTCTTATGGCTTTAGGATAAGCTTCGCAAGGTTCTATTCATTTTATTTCAGCAAGGCCTCCACTCTTGCTACCACCATATCCAGTGCAGCTGTGTTGAATCCCCCCTCGGGAATGATGACGTCAGCATAGCGTTTGGAAGGTTCAACAAATTCCAGGTGCATCGGCCGGACGGTTGACAGATACTGTTTTATGACAGACTGAGTCGTCCTGCCGCGTTCGGTGATATCACGTTCGAGGCGGCGGATCAGGCGAAGGTCTGGATCGGTATCGACAAAAATCTTTACGTCGAACATTTCTCTTAACGCCGCTTCTGTAAAAATAAGAATACCCTCCACGATGATGACACGGTGCGGCTGAACGGTAAATGTCCTGTCAGTACGTCGATCGGTGGAGAAGTCATAGATTGGCACCTCCACCGATTTCCCGTCGCGCAGAGCTGCGATGTGTTCGATCAGTAAATCGGTTTCAAGCGAGTTGGGATGATCAAAGTTTATTTCCGCGTGCTGCGTGGGAGGAAGTCCGCTGAGGTCTTTATAGTATGAATCATGTTGGAGAAAAGCGATTCGGTCTGCGCCAACGCGTTGAAGGATAACCTGTGCGACGGTTGTTTTGCCAGAGCCTGATCCACCTGCGATGCCGATGACCAGCGTAGCACGCCGCAGAGCGGCAGTGCGGACGAGAGGGTCTGGATGCTTCATACTCAAATTATACACGTACGCCAAGCGCAAAAACCTTTTTCACCACAAAGAGGCTCTTAAGAATCCTTGAGCGATGCGCGGTTTAATGGCCCTTTTACAGTGCCGTCACACGTATAAAAAGAAAACCCCTCTCTGCAAGGTGTGAGAGAGGGGAGTGGATGAAAGTGAGTTTACATTCCCGCCATAAAGGCCAGACCGACCGTCCCAGGTCCGGCGTGGGTGCCAACGGTGGGGCTTACTTCGGTAAATATGCTCTCAACTGGATTAAGTGCTTGTTCTGCCCGACTGAGCAGGGCTTTCGCCTCTTCAGGCGCATTCGCATGAAGAGTTGCCAGCCGGACTGGCGTTCTGCCTGCGACTTTTTCAATCGTTAGCTCCAGCACACGATCCTGGGCTTTGTTCTTGGTGCGGATGCGGTCGATTCCCTCCACACGCCCATCCTGAATGGCAAGGATAGGCTTCATATTTAGCATAGTGCCAAGAAAACGCTGTGCGCCGCCGATCCGCCCGCCGCGATGCAGGAATTCCAGTGTGTCTACAGCAAAGAAGACACCGGTATATTGATATGATTTTTCTGCCAAAGCAATCGCCTCTTTGAGGCTTGTACCATCTTCGAGTGCACGGGCAACAGCCAGTACCTGGAAACCGAGCGCCATTGCAACGGATTGACTATCCACAACATTCACTTTTTCTCGGGATGAACTCATCAAATCCTTTGCCTGCATCGCAGATTGAACGGTTCCAGAAAGTCTGGATGAGACCAGCAGGGCAAGTACCTCATAACCTTTGTCGACCAAGTCTTGAAAAATTTCTTGAAATGAAATCACGGCCACTTGTGATGTAGTTGGCATCACCTTTGCGGTTTTTAGTCTTGTAAAAAATTCGCGCGACTCAATGTCTACACCATCTTTGTACGTTTGATCGCCCCAGATCAGAAGCTGCGGCGCGACCGAAATATTGTATTTCTTAACCAATTCGGGCGGCATATATGTCGTGCTATCGGTAACAAGTGCAACTTTTGACATGGTGTCTCCTTAGAATTACAGAGTGCCGCATAATTTTCTAAACAAAAACTGGAAGCTTAGCCTACACTGCGCCCCAGAGGTTTAGTAAACCATAAGACAAGCGGTAGGTTATAGAGAAATGAAGCCTGGTATATTAACCCCCTCGTCAGGCGCGGGGATACGAATTGTTAGGTATAATATCTCAGCAATTTGTATTGCTTTGATCCCTCATTGAGGAGCCTGCTTTGGCCTTTAACCCGATAAACTGGCTTTTGGGCCTGTTTTCACTAGATATTGCAATTGACTTGGGGACCGCGAATACCTTAGTAAATGTACGCGGCAAGGGGATTGTCATCAATGAGCCATCCTGGGTAACCATTGAAAAGAGGTCACGTCAACCCATTGCGATTGGGCTGGAGGCAAAGGAGATGATGGGACGTACCCCCAACAGTGTCGCGGTCATCCGTCCGTTACGCGACGGCGTGATCTCTGAGTTTGATATTACACAGATCATGCTGGAATATTTTATCGGTCGAGTCCATGAGCAGAGTGTTGTGCCATTGCCGCGTCCACGTGTGGTGGTCGGCATTCCAACGGGTGTGACCGAGGTCGAGAAGCGCGCCGTTTATGATGCGGTCATGGCCTCCGGAGCGCGGTCCGCTTATTTGATCGAGGAGCCGATCGCGGCTGCGTTGGGCGCGGGGCTTCCACTGGCCGATATCAAAGGAAGTATGGTTGTGGATATCGGCGGAGGCACAACAGAAGTTGCGGTCATGTCTCTGAGCGGTGTCGTTGCCTCACGGTCTCTGCGTGTGGCTGGCGATGAAATGGATCAGGATATTGTGCAGTATTTGCGAAATAAATACAATTTGCTGGTCGGCGAAGGGATTGCTGAACAAATCAAATGGAAGATCGGTTCGGCGTATCCGATCCAGCCTGAAAAAACAATGGAAGTGCGCGGACGTAATCTTGTCACAGGCTTGCCTGAGAGCATTGAGATTTCTTCTATTGAAATGCGTGAGGCGTTATCCGGTTCGGTGCAGGTCATTGTGGATACCATCCGGGATGCCCTGGATGAAATTCCTCCTGAGATAGTTGCTGACCTGATGGATATTGGGATCTGTCTGGCCGGAGGCGGTGGTCTATTGCAAGGACTGGCCGACCGCCTAACAGACGAGCTTCGATTACGGGTATGGGTCGCTGAGGACCCGTTGACGTGCGTTGCGCGCGGCGCTGGCATGGTTTTTGAAAATTTCGATACGTTGAGCCGCTATCTAGTCGGTTTGGAACGTGGCAGCACGCGACATCGTGTTTGATTTTATGAATTGTCCTTTGGCAATGAGGATTGTAGTGTTGCCCGAGAAAGCTCATCGAGTATTTAGAAAGTAATGCAGTACTTTGTAATATGAGAAATTTGTTTCCACGTACGCTTCAGACAACGATCATTTTTTTGGTCGTCGGGGGAATTATGGCGCTCGCACTCGGAGGATACTTTAGCAGCGCTTCCAACGTTTTCACGGGTTCATTGGTCAATGTGCAAACCTGGTTTTCGGACCGCTTTGTGGCCCTGCAAGAATTCTTAACCGCGCCTCGAGATATTGCATCCTTACGCCAGCGGAATGCCGAATTGGAAGGCGAAGTTGCCGAATTGCAGTCGCAGGTCATTCAACTGCAACAGCAGGTCGGCCAGACACAACTCCTGGCCGCATTGGTGGATTTTGAGCAGGCGAATCCTGAAAACAGATATCAGCCTGCATCGGTGATCGGGCGCGATCCAAGCCCATTTCTCCATTATGTGATTATCAATATTGGCTCGAATGACGGGATCTTACGCGGCATGCCGGTTGTGACCAATCAGGGATTGATCGGTCGTATCGACGCGGTGATTGCGGATGCGGCTCGTGTTCAACTGATCACAGATCCTGCTTCGAGTGTGAACGTCCGCCTCCAGAACGCGGAAACAGAAGCCTCATTAGTTGGCTCGGTGACCGGTGATCTCACACTTCAGTTGATCCCACAGGACGTCAATGTTCAAGAGGGCGATCTGGTATTGACATCTGGCTTGGGTGGCGGTTATCCTCCAGACCTGATCATCGGACAAGTCGGGAGTGTTCGTTCACGTGATTTCGATTTGTTTCAGCAAGCCACTGTTCAGCCGGTTGTAGATTTCAATCGCCTCGAGATTGTCCTTGTCATCGTCAACTTCAAACC
>DASWEH010000129.1:0-4363 GCA_036394895.1 Anaerolineales bacterium | reverse complement strand
CGGAAGTATAAGCGCCCTGATCTTGTGGCCCAAACGAGATGCCTGGAAGAGTGGCAGTCACTTTAAGATGGCAGTCTTTTTGGGGACAACCTTTTTTATACTTTTCCTTATGCATATATTGGCTTCTCTTCCTACGGATTTTTGTGTCCATTGTTTTTCAGCATACCAAGCGTTTTATACCACGGCGGGGTTTTTCTTTATCCTGATTGTTTTCTCAAATGGGATCAATCCTTCGAAATGGCGCTTACCCATTCTCTTGGTTGCTCTGCTGTTTTTCGCGGCGAGTCTGGGTCTGTATTATTACCAAAGGTGGGGGAATTGGCTCTTGAATAATATTCAAGTGCCCCGTGTGAACAGGATTATTAGAGGAGGAGAATTTTCTACAACCTCACTCAAAGAAGTACTCACTTATACATTTAATCTTTCCACCGAACTTCAAAAGCGGATTGTTCCGTCAGGTGCAGGGATCTTGCTTGGATTAATATTGATACTCTTCCTCTGGGTAATTTACCACTTCCTCCTTCAAAAAAAATCGCCGGGAAGGTACTCACTGGCAAATATAGTATTAGCCAGTTGTCTGTTTATCGGAACTGTTTTCCCGTCCATGCTGAGAGGTGACGCTACTAGGACTGATGCATGTTCAACCCATTTCCTGGCTTACTATGAAGAAGCTGGCAGAACGTTATCTAGCCTCATCCCGCCGGGAAGCCTAGTTTATTGGAATGGAAGTGGCAGACACCTGGCTTTTATGTTGTATATGAAGGATGTCAAAATATTTCCTCCACAAATCCATGCAGGAGGAGGATATGCCATTGGAGAAAGCGATCATTTGCTTAAATTTGGCCTCTATAACCAAGAGCTGGATAAGCAATGGCGTGATTCTGCGGATATACTTATCATTTGGGATACCTACTTCACAAAAGAGGTTCGAGCATTTTTCGATCAGCCAGGTTATGAACGAGTTCCGTTTGATATGGGAAACCTTGCGCAATGTGAAGATGAGTTGCACGTGTTCAGGAGAACTTCATGAATCTTTCTCTCATCATTCCTGTCTATAACGAGGAGCAAAACCTGCCTATCCTTTACGATTCCATCCAACAGGTAATGAGACCCATTCAGAGTAGCTGGGAGGTCATCTTTGTAGATGATGGGAGCAAGGATCATAGTCTTGATGTGTTAGGTTCCCTTGTGGAAAAAGATCCCGAGCATATGCGTGTTCTGTCTTTTCGACGTAACTTTGGGCAGACGGCTGCGATCGCGGCTGGGATTGACCATGCCTGTGGCGAGACGATCGTCCTATTGGATGCTGACATGCAGAATGATCCCGCTGACATTCCCATGCTCCTTGAAAAACTGGATGAGGGCTATGATCTGGTAAGTGGCTGGCGCAAGGATCGCAAAGATAATCGTCTGACACGTACCATTCCATCCAACCTCGCCAACGGGTTGATTTCCTGGACAACAGGTGTCCACCTGCATGATTATGGGTGCACCCTCAAAGCTTATCGAAAAGATGCGCTGGAAGGGTTTCGCCTGTATGGTGAGATGCATCGTTTTATCCCGGTCTTCGCTCATGCTGTGGGTGCGAAGATCACTGAACTCCCTGTGACTCATCATGCCCGCAAATTCGGCAAAGCAAATTATGGTCTGGAACGAACAATAAAAATTATCTTGGATTTATTTACTGTAAAATTCCTACTTAGCTATTCAAACAAACCGATTTATCTCTTTGGAGGGGCTGGAGCCGTATTGATGTCCATCGGCGCGATCGATTTGCTTTACTTATTAATTCGCCGAACGTTTTATGGGGTGCCGGTATTTACTTCACCGCTGTTGCAGATTGGTGTGATGTTTTTTATCATGGGCTTTCAGTCTGTTCTTATGGGGCTGATCGCGGAACTTCTGGCGCGGACGTATCACGAGTCACAACAAAAACCTACTTATACGATTCGGAAAAGAATCAATATCTCAGAGATAAGAAACAAGCGTGATTAAGTTTTGGTATGCGTATCCTTATCATTAACAGCGAATATCCACCGATTGGTGGCGGTGCGGGGAATGCCAGCGCGCATATCGCTGCGCAGCTTGAAAAGCTGGGATATAACGTCGCGATTGTGACATCCCGATTTGGGAAACTTCCTCATAAAGAACAAAGTGAGAATATAACGATTTATCGCGTTCCTTCCATTCGACGCAGGCAGGATCGCTCCAACGCATTGGAACAGATCATTTTTATCCTTTCCGCATCGTTCTGGACCTTAAGCCTGATCCCGCACTTCCGGCCGAACGCCACTTTGGCTTTTTTCGGAGTGCCTTCCGGTGCAATTGCCTGGCTGATCAAAATGGTTTATCAAATCCCTTATGTGATTTCCCTGCGTGGTGGAGATGTGCCGGGCTTCCGTCCTTATGATTTTCACTTTTATCACAAATTGGTCGCTCCATTCCTGCGTATCATTTGGAAGAATGCTTCTGCAGTCATCGCCAACAGCAATGGACTCCGTCACTTGGCAGTGACGTTTGATCCTCGCTTCGAAATCCCTGTGATTCCAAACGGCGTAGACCTTGAATCGCATAAGACAATGGAACACGATTGGTCATCGCCACGGCTGCTTTCGGTAGGACGGATTGTCCATCAAAAAGGACTTGATCTTGCCATGCACGCCCTGGGAGGCTTGAAAGAGTTAGATTGGGAGTGGCGGATTGCGGGTGATGGTCCGCAAATGCAAGCATTGCAATCGCTGGCGGAAGAACTTGGAATCGAGGACCGCGTGTTCTTTCTTGGGTGGCAGTCACGCGAGCAGATTATCAAGAGTTACAAACAATCCAATGTTTTTTTGTTTCCCTCCCGCCATGAAGGGATGCCCAATGCACTCCTCGAAGCCATGGCAAGCGGATTGCCTGTCATCGCAACCTGTATCGCTGGCAACGAAGAACTTGTCGTTGAGGGCGAAACGGGCTATCTTGTCCCTCGCGAAGATATCGAGTCACTTCAAGGCGCATTGAAGAAAATATTGAATAACTCTGCCCTCCGTCAGCAAATGGGAATTGCCTCTCGTCGCCGTGTGGAAGAAAACTATAGCTGGGAATCTACGGCGCAGCAATACGCTCTTTTATTGGAAAAGGTAAAATAAACTCTATGTGCGGTATTTGTGGAATTTCGTATTCTGACCATCAATCCCCTCAAAAAAGCGCTCTGGAAGCCATGACACAGGCTATTATCCATCGGGGTCCCGATAGCGATGGCTTCCATGTAGAACCAGGTATTGGGCTGGGAGTGCGGCGCCTCGCCATCATCGATGTGCAAGGCGGTGACCAGCCGATCCCTAACGAAGACGAATCCTTGTGGATTGTCTTCAATGGCGAGTCCCATAACTTCCCTGATTTATATGCAGACCTGATTAAGCGAGGTCATGAGTTTCGAACCCGTTCCGATACCGAATGTATTCTTCACCTTTACGAAGAATATGGCGATGATTGTGTGAACCATCTGCGCGGGCAGGCTGCCTTTGCATTGTGGGATCGCAAAAGGAAAAAATTGCTCCTGGCGCGTGATCGGATGGGCAAGAAACCCATTTATTACACAATTCAAAATGGCACGCTCTACTTTGCCTCTGAATTAAGCGCCTTGTTTGCTGTGCTGGTTCACAAGCCTGAAATCAATCTTGAAGCCATTGATCTTTATTTAAGCCTGCAATACATTCCTGATCCACTCACAGCTTACCAGGGAATTTATAAACTTCCTCCTGCTCATCGTCTTATTTGGCAAAATGGCACGGCGAAAACGGAGCGTTATTGGGATTATGCCTATCAGCCCAAGCATACAGCTTCTGAAGATGAACTGATTGAAGAACTGCGTGTGCTCCTCAAGGAATCTGTGAAAATGCGACTGATCTCTGAAGTGCCGCTGGGAGCGCACTTGAGCGGCGGCATCGATTCGAGCATCATCGTCGCCCTCATGGCAGAATTGAGCAACGCGCCGGTCAAAACATTTTCCGTAGGCTTTGAAGAAGAGGCGTTCTCTGAACTTGAATATGCGCGCGCGGTTGCGCAAAGATATTCCACCGATCATCACGAATTTATTCTGAAGTACGGTGACATTCCATCAACACTTGAAAAAATCACCTATCACTTTGGCGAGCCGTTTGCGGATGCTTCTGCGATTCCTCTTTATCACATCTCCAAAATGACCCGCGAACACGTCACTGTTGTCATTAATGGGGATGGAGGCGATGAGGATTTCGCAGGCTATCAGCGTTACTGGCTGGATCCTCTCGCCAACACTTATCTCCGTGCGCCTCAATTCCTGACCCGTGAACTAGTCCCGTCGCTGACGCGTCTCCTCCCCGACGCCTCTGATCGCCCT
>DASWEH010000128.1:0-3875 GCA_036394895.1 Anaerolineales bacterium | reverse complement strand
GCACGGGGACGGTCTCAATGCAAATACCATTTTGATACACACTGATGTTGTAAGGTCCAGGCTGAGGAAAGATCGTATAGAAAAATGCACTACTGATATTTGTCTGTAGGTGATTCAACACACATTCCATTGCCGGGGTCTCATCCAGGCAAGTGCCCTCCTCATCCACCAGCGCAAAGGATTGCCGAAACGTTTCATTCGCTCCCTGCCAGTAAACAACACAGACAAAGCCAACAGGAACATTTGTCCACCTAAGATTAGTAAAGCTTCCCATCAAAGAATACGGGCCGGTTTGCTCATTCTTTTTGATCTCTCGACAAAGACGCGCATACATGACTTTTGCCACAGGATGCTCCAGTTCCTTACTTTTGCATACCGAGCTAATTCTTGGTGCAAAACGCTAGGACAAACCTTGCGAAGGTTCCTCACAAGCGGCCAAGTCTCTTTCAAACCAACCTTCGCAAGGCTTTCGCACCGAATACGAGCTAGCTATTCTACAGGCTCGCCATAAATAAACTGAAATCTAGCTCTTTACCTGGGAGGGGCCTCGTTCAATCCCAGCCAGTACGAACCAACCTGACCGACAAATTCCACAAATTGAGTATAGTCTACCGGCTTGCGGATGTAGGAATTTGCTCCGTTCTTATAGCTTTCGATCAAGTCCTGCCCTTCCTTAGAAGAAGTAAGCATCACAACGGGTAGTAGACGGGTGCGTGGATCTGCACGGAGGCGACGCAGAACCTCCGGCCCATCCATTTTTGGTAATTTAACATCCAATAGGATCAGCCGGGGCAGATCGTAGGGATCACGCTCAGCATAGGCATTCCTGCAAAAAAGGAAATCTAATGCATCCACTCCATCGCGCACCACAAAAACCTTATTTTCGATGTCATTCATCTTAAGCGCACGCAGCGTTAAAATCTCGTCATCCGCGTTATCTTCCACCAGCAAGATCGTTGTGTTCTGCATCTTCATTCCTTATTCTCTTTGATCGCGTGAATTAAATGAGGCAAATTGAATTATTCCTGTTATGTGGGAATATAAATCCATGTTTTTTAACATGCCAGTGACCTTTGTCCCCACTTAATATGACAAACTTGGGCTTATTACGCTTAGATATTCCGGGATGATACAGCATGTAGTTATTTTTCGATCTCGTCGAGCAAAACCGTGCGTCTGTCCCCTGCCGTCCTTAACGATATCAGTAACTCCAGCACGCTAATAGAGAATCCGAACAGTCTGATTGTATCTTTAGGAATGATCCGCAATATTGGTTGGCGGCTATTGTTGGAAAATCACAAATGGACTTTTGGGAGAGAATTCTGTTCAGATCCAAAATCTCCTCATTGCTTAGATCAGGTTTTCAGCCATATGCTGCAAGGACGGCTTCATCGAGGAGGCGCTTGTGAGCGAATTCAAATTGCAGTACCTATCGTTCGAGAAGTTGCTTCAAGTTGTTCAAATGGGTAACGTTATTTTTACGGATGTAGCCAGCCATCATGGGTTCAAGTAAACGAAAAAAACCACGAAATTCAGGCCGGGGGAGCGAAGTGATCTTCGTGCCATTTCCCACAGATTCGAACAGGAAACTTCCTTTGGGGACTGCGGGACCTGCAGGTTCGCCCACAAAGCTGATTTTCCGGTTCAGATCATATTCAGTAATTTCAAACTTGGAGGTCGCCGTCTGACCGGGGAATTTGAGCACACATCGGTAGGTGGTGCCAACGCCGCTCGGCATGGCCGTTAACAGCTTCACCTCCTGAAAATCTGTCTCCCATTTTGGGTGGTTTTCAAAATTCGCAACATATGTGAATACGTCTGCAACAGGGCGGTTTATGATTATGCTGATTTCTACGCTTACCATCTTAATCTCTCCTAAGAACAGATAAAGTTATCCATCTGTCTTGTACAGATTGCTTTCACTACCTACAGCTCTGGTGGAGTGATTTCCACCCGCGGCTGACCACACTGGTCTGCATACGTATTGATTTGAATCACTAACATATCAATTTTTTCAGCGATGACGGACAAGTCAAAGAGCAGAAGTTGTGCCCTGACTACATTGAATCGAGGGATGATCTCAGCGCTGCTTTTGCCTTGGGGGGCTTTCGCCAAATGCTCAAGTTCTCGCAGCAATTGCTCGCGCTCCACAAGGGTCTCACTGAGCAACTTCATGCCATCTGAATATTGATAGTAGGCGTCCTGAGCAGGTGTCGTCATCAACGCCATAATTTTACGCTCCTTTTGGTCTTTTAGGAAACTGTGGAGTATCGCCTTGGGAGGCATAAGAACCGACGAGGCAATCGCTGGCTATTCTTCTTATGATTCGATCACTCGAAAAAATAAATCCACAACCTGAGGGTCGAAGTGACTGCCAGATTGCTCGCGGATGAAGATCAGCGCATCTTCCTGAGACCAGGCCGGGCGATAGGGGCGATCAGAAGTGAGCGCATCCCATACATCTGCAACCGCGAACAGGCGCGCCGCCAGTGGGATTTGTTCCCCTTTGAGCCCGCGCGGATAGCCTGTTCCATCCCACTTTTCGTGATGGCAATACGGAATATGCAGAGCGGGGCGCAAGTATTCAACCGAATAGAGCATGTCATAGACATATTGCGGATGCTTGCGCATGATCGTCCACTCTTCGTCGTTCAAGGCAGCCGGCTTGTATAAAATGGAATCAGGAATGCCGATCTTGCCCATGTCATGCAGGAGTGCGCCTCGGCGTATATGCATGATGTCATCGCCGCTCATCCCAAGTATTTTGGCTAGTTTTACTGTCAATTCGGTCACGCGCTGGGTATGGCCCTCCGTTTCTCGATCGCGCAAATCCAAAGCATGTGACCAGCCTTCAATCGTCGCTTCATACGCGGCGATGAGATGTGCGTTTGCTTCCCGAAGTTGGGCGCGTTCCTGAATTAGCTTCTGATAACGATTGAGACGTGTGATTCCGAGCAAGCGGGCGCGCAATTCGTAACGATCAAAGGGCTTGGAAATAAAATCATCCGCGCCGGCTTTCAATGCGTTGAGCAGGGATTCGCGGTCATCCAAGGCGGTAAGAACGATGATTGGAATCTCTGCGATCTGCGGGTCACTGCGAATGCGCTTGCAGACTTCGAAACCGGTCATGCCCGGCATCATCAAGTCCAGCACGATCACATCTGGCAAAAGTTTTTTTGCTTTTTCGATAGCCTGTAAACCGTTCTCTGCCATTTCAAGTTCATAGCCTTCTCCCTCCAGAACAGACTGGAGAGTTTCGCGGCCAATATACTCATCGTCAACGATCAAGACTCTACTGCCCATATTGTTCTCCTCATAACGCTCAGACAAATCCATAGTGATCCTATTCACTCCATCGGCCACGAAACCCGATGGGCAAGCCCTGCCTGCTTATTTGGGAGACTCGCCCTTACCTATTCTGTTCTTCATTCATCATGACTCACACTACTTAGTGCTGGCTCGATAAAAGTGAATTTGTGCTTTTTCAAGAGTGACCAACCCTGCACCAATCCCGCTCTCGATGGATCCAAGAAACTCTTCAAGTACCTACGAAAAGGTATTTCTCCATCATCACTCCTAATCAAAAAGGGATTTGATAGGACGCAGCAACTGCATTAGCACATCGGCACTTAAGGGCGGACTCCATCGCCGCGTTCTCTAGATTTTACTCCCTTATTTCTTCAATAATTCTGCGACAGCATATTTGACATGGATCTGGGTTGTATCCAAAAAAGGAATTCCGTTGTATACAGTCTCCTTCAAAATTGGAGAGCAATGCCCACGTGACGGATTTTGTCCAGGCATAATCAATGGCTTGTTTCACCCACTTGGGATCATTCAAATCTTCGTTGACTCTTTTGGTTTCAAGGAAAAAG
>DASWEH010000127.1:0-3913 GCA_036394895.1 Anaerolineales bacterium | reverse complement strand
TTTCGTACTCTTTTTCATCAAGCACCTGGTTCAATCGGTGGCCCGTTTCCCCTGGCGCCCCTTTTAGTCACCCTATCATTTTATGCCAGCGGTGTTTTTGCCCAGGTCTACCGTTATCAATATGTTTCAACCCCGATTCAGCGTGAGCAGACCCGCTGGATTATCTTTGGCCTGGCCGTCGCTGTGTTCGGCAACTTTGCCGGGGATATTGGAATATTTTTATTCCCATCCCTTGATTCTCTGAACACCTCCAGCATGCTGTATGATCTTATAAACTCTGCCCTTCGTACGGTCTCAAGCATTTTTGCCATACTGACCATAGCGATCGCGATTCTACGCTATCGCCTGTGGGATATTGACATCCTCATTAACCGGACACTGGTCTATGGTAGCTTGACGTTCATTGTGATTGGCATCTATGTAATTATCGTTGGTGGATTGGGAACTGCCATTCAAGGAAACGGGAATCTATTGATCTCGATCCTGGCGACCGGATTGGTTGCTGTGTTGGTACAACCTTTGCGCGATCGTCTTCAACGCGGGGTTAACCGGCTCATGTATGGTGAGCGCGATGATCCTGTTACCGTACTTTCGCGCTTGGGCCAGCGTCTGGAAGCAACCATCGCCCCTGATGCCGTCCTGCCAGCGTTGACGGAAACAATTGCACAGACACTTAAGTTACCGTATGCTGCAATCATATGGGCAGCCGATCATGAGGGCGAGGTTGCTGCGGCTTATGGTCAACCGGCTGGAGAACTCACCCGTTTACCATTAACTCATCAGGGAGAAACGATTGGTCAACTGGTTGTCGCACCCCGCTCGCCCGGCGAGGCTTTTAGCCCGGCAGATCACCATATTCTCAAAAACATTGCTCATCAGGCAGGCATGGCCGTCCATGCTGTGAGTCTGACAGCCGATCTACAGCGTTCACGCCAACGATTGGTCACTGCGCGCGAAGAAGAACGTCGTCGCCTGCGGCGCGATCTGCATGATGGTCTGGGTCCTAACCTTGCTAGCCAGGGACTCAAACTTGCTGCCGTCAAACAACTCTTGGAGAAGGATCCGGCTTCTGCCATACCATTGTTAGATCAGGTTATGACACAGAATCAGTCTACTGTGGAAGAAGTTCGTCGCTTGGTATATGGCTTGCGTCCACCGGCGCTCGATGAATTGGGATTAGTCGCAGCCATCCGCGATTATGTGGCTGGGATGGATGGAAAATCGACTCTGCAAATTGAGATTACCGAACCACAGGAAGGCTTACCTCCTTTATCCGCCGCGATCGAAGTGGCAGCGTATCGAATTGTGTTGGAGGCGCTCACAAATGTGATTCGTCATGCGCAAGCACATCGTTGTGTGATTCGATTTTCACTCGATCAAAAGGATTCCAACTATACCCTTCAAGTCGAAATTCAAGATGATGGGATTAGCTTGCCGAGTACACGTCGAGCAGGTGTGGGTACGCGCTCCATGCGCGAACGTGCGGAAGAACTAGGTGGCACTTGTGACATTGAGTCTGTAATGGGCAGTGGCACGCGTGTTTTCGCGCGAGTGCCTTTAATTATGGTGTAATCAACATTACTTCGAGAGGAGTAGTCATGAGTTCTAACTTTCCTTCAGGCACAGTCACTTTTCTGTTCACGGACATCGAGGACAGCACAAAACTTTGGGAACAGCATCCACAAGAAATGCTGGTGGCACATGCAAGGCATAACCAGATATTGCGGGAAGCTATTGAGTCTAACAACGGTTATGTTTTCCAAGTGATCGGTGATGCTTTTTGTGCGGCATTCCATACCGCTGGAGATGCAATCCGTGACGCGGTAAAGTCTCAACTTGATCTGTCCACTGAACAATGGGAAAGTGCACACATCAAGGTGCGGATGGGCATTCATACCGGAAAGGCTGAAATTCAACTAGTGGATGGGCTTTATAGTGGATACATGACGCTTAGCCGTGCACAGCGGCTGATGTCGGCTGGATGTGGAGGACAAGTGTTGGTTTCTTTCGCCACGCAAGAACTTGTCTATGATGAGCTGCCCAAAGATGTCGAGCTGAATGATATGGGCAAATGGAGACTCAAGAATTTGAGTCGCCCCGAGCACATTTTTCAACTGATGATTTCAGGCCTGCCGTGTGATTTTCCATCCCTAAAAACCAATCTGACAAAGGACTTTTCCATGGACACGATTCGTATTCTGATTGCTGATGACCATGCTCTGTTTCGAGAAGGATTACGAGCCTTATTTGCTGCCCTACCGGATATTGAAGTAGTGGGCGAAGCTGCTGACGGTGCAATAGCCATTACACAAGTGGATGCATTACATCCCGATGTTGTCCTAATGGATATTAACATGCCCGGCGTCAATGGCATCGAGGCGACTCGGCGTATTCTGAGCACTCACCCAAACCTGGGCATCATCATGGTGACCATGCTCGAAGATGATGCTTCTGTGTTTTCCGCGATGCGGGCCGGCGCGCGCGGCTATGTATTGAAAGGAGCCCATCACGAAGAAATCCTGCAAGCTATTCGGGCAGTGGCTGCGGGACAAGCTGTCTTTGGTCCTGCCATCGCCGCGCGGATGATGAATTTCTTTCAGGGGCTGAATGGTGCTCCAAAAACCGGAAGCCCTACCCCTGCTTTTCCCGAACTGACTGAGCGTGAACGAGAAGTGCTCACTCTCATCGCGAAAGGTGTCTCGAATAAAGAGATTGCCGAGAAACTGTTCATCAGTATGAAAACGGTGAGCAATCACATTACGAATATCTTTAGCAAACTGCAAGTGGCGGACCGCGCCCAAGCGATTATCCGGGCACGTGATGCTGGATTAGGTTAGGCGCAGAGCGTAGCTAATGCCCATATTGGGCGGCCGCAGACAAATGAGAAAAAGATATGACGGAAGTGAACCATCGATTTATAGAAACGAACGGGATCACGATGCACATTGCTGAGCAAGGGGAGGGTCGTTTAGTCGTCTTGTGCCACGGCTTCCCGGAATGTTGGTATTCATGGCGTCATCAGCTGCCTGCCTTGGCGGACGCGGGTTATCACGCCGTGGCCCCAGACCAACGCGGCTTTGGGCAAACTGACCAGCCAGAACCAATTGAAGCGTATCACATCCTGCAATCGACGAGCGATATCGTCGGGCTCGTACAGGCCTTGGGTGAGGAGCAGGCCGTGATTGCCGGGCATGATTGGGGCGCGCACGTCGCTCGGCATTGCGCCCTGCTGCGGCCGGACATATTCCGGGCCGTGATCCTTCTCAGCGTCCCCTTCGTCCTCCGCTCCTGGACGGATCCACGTCCCACGGAGTGGATGAAGCAATTGTCAGGTGACAAGGAGTTCTATATCCTGCATTACCAGGAGCCAGGCAAGGCTGAGGCAGAAATGGAAGCCGATGTTCGGAAGACCCTGTGGACAACTTTCGTTTCTGAGTCACTGTCGCCGGAAAAGCGTGGCAGCTGGCTCTTTAACAAATCCGAGAAATATGTCGGCCCATTCATAAAGCCAGATGTATTTCCCGACTGGTTCACGGAACAGGATCTCGACTACTATACCCGGGAATTCGAGCGCACCGGGTTCCGTGGCGGCTTGAACTGGTATCGAAACTATGATCGTAATTGGGAGCTGACGCCATTTCTAGCCGGTGCAAAACTGCGTCAGCCAACTCTTTTCGTGACCGGGGAATACGATGGAGTTCTTGCCATTCGTCGTGCGGCGTTTAACATTCTGGAAGAAACAGTGCTCAATCTGTGGAAAAAGGTTGTGCTGGCAGGCGCGGGCCATTGGATCCAGCAGGAGCGCCCGGCAGAGGTCAACCAACTGCTCATCGAATTCCTGGCAAGCCTATCGGAGAAATAACGATGGACCTCGGGCTCGCTGCCGAAGGTGTTGCCCTGGCAATCTGCGCGC
>DASWEH010000126.1:0-3336 GCA_036394895.1 Anaerolineales bacterium | reverse complement strand
GCTCCAGCAAAAAGGACTCATCGCCTGTCGCCTGCCAGTACTTCCACATCGCATACGAAATATCTGCTGAGATATGGACTTCGATATCTCCCGTCCAGATACGGATTAGGCTCGTTCGATCGGCGGGGTTGGGCACCCAGGTGGGAGTGACTTCGTCGCCGGTCGCGGCGCTCTCCCATGGATACTGCGCGCCGCGAAATCCATTGGCTTTGGCTTTCTCTCTGGCGCCAGGCAAATTGTGCCAGCGGTATGAAAGCAGGTTACGAGCGATCTCAGGTCGGGTATGAATGAAGAATGGCAGCATGAAGATTTCCGTATCCCAGAAGGCATGCCCGCGATAGCCATACCCGCTCAAGGTTTTGGCGCCGATGCTGACATGCTCATCATGGCGCGGCGCCGCGATCAGCAATTGGAAGATATTAAACCGTACAGCCAGTTGGGCTTCATCGTCGCCCTCGATGATGACGTCGCAGCGATCCCATTCACTCTCCCAGGCTTTGGCATGTGCCTCCCACAACTGTGCCCAGTCCTGACGCGAATATTTCCGTAACGCTTTGCGACTCTCCTTCAGCGGATGTTTCACATCCCGGCTGGTATATTGCGTGAACCATTTGACGACCGTTGCCGTCTCTCCCGATTTGACTTTTGCGGAGATAGCCAGCGCAGGATGATTATGGACATCCCAACGCCTCACAAGGGACCTCTGACCCGGCACCATCATGGACAGTTTCAGCGCGGCTACTAGTTCGATCTCCGTCGTGCAGGTTCGCACTTGCAGCCAGGCTTCCGGCGCGCAGACTCCCTGCCCCACCCAATCCCAGTGCTTGAGCTTGAGATTGTCCGCTTCACCGTTGATGCCTGCGCGAACTTCCACCCGACCAGAATAATTCTCAGGGGTGATCGTGGCTTTCACCATGCAAAGATGCTCATCCGCTAAACTAGCAAAGCGCTCGAGGACCAGATGAGTCTCTCGCCCGCGCGGACTGCGCCAGCGTAGCTCACGGGTCAGGGTGGCGGTATGCAGGTCGAGGGTCCGCGTGAACGAGAGCAGAGTCCCTTGGTCGAGGCGGAAATGCTCTCCAGCCAGAAAAATATTCAACTCCAGCCAGTCAGGCGCGTTGGCAAGTTCCGTGAACACGACCGGCGCCTCATCAAAAACGCCATGCAGAAAGGTGGCGCGCATTTCCCCGGCGTAACGTTCTTCGAACGCGCCGCGCGTACTTAGATATCCATTGCCAATGGTAAATACGGTTTCCCGATGATGCAGTTTCTGCGGGTTAAATTCATTCTCGACGACCAACCAATTGTCTGTCATCATCTACATCCTTCCACAAAAATCTAGGATTTCACGAGATTGGTTTCGTTGACCTGATCCACGATGTCTTTCACCAATAAGCAAGCCATCAAAGCGGGGAGACTTGCTCCAAACACCAGCCAAGGGAAACGCAACCAAAAACTGATGAAAATCACAATGAGATTGAAGAGCGTAAATCCCAACGCCTGTCCGGGCCATTTGATAAATAGAACAGCACTATTTCGAAGTGCATTCAAATAGGATGGCTTGGCCTGTACCAACATGAAGGGAAATGTATACATATTGAGGATCCACCAAAGCAAAGCGAGAGCCAAAACGATGCCAATCCATGTACTCGACCGGCCGGCGCGATCCGTCTGCGTAATAAAGAACCAGGCGTAAAATCCGAGCAGGAAGGACACGAACAAATTCGCGAATGTCCATCGCAGGGAGGCATCAAAATGTTTTTTGATGCCCGTAAAAAAGGATCCCCATTCCATTGACTCACCGTGGACGATACCGTGAGCACAGGCATACAAACCAGCAAATGCCAGGGGGATCGTGATCACCGGAATAAGCAACACCAACCAGAAGAAGTTCGAGAGCCATACCATCCAGAAACTGTCCCACATCACCAAGAACCCTTCGTAGATCAAACGGCCTGCTTTCCCCACGTTAACCTCGTTGGAATTGAATCCATGATGCCAATGCTACGATCAGATAACAGACTGCCCCCACCAGCATTCCCCCACGAAAACCCACCCAGATGGCAAGACTCGCGGCCAGCGCAGAACCCGCGACCGAGGTGACCGCATTCCAGCCCCATAGATAGGGCAGAGCTGCTTCATTGCGTCTGCCAACCAGTCGTAATCCGTTTGAAAATGGGATCCCCATTGCGAATCCAAGGGGGCTGAGCAGAAGAATAGTGATCAGAAGACGAAGCGCAAAAGATAACCGGGATAATCCCGCGACGATTGCAGGTTGACCATATGCCAGCGCAAGGGTCAAGGCGGTCACGACCAAAGCCAATAAAGCGATATGCTTCCAGAGCGTTTCGATCCCCCAACGCGCGCTGAACATACTGCCCACTGCCCCGCTCAGCAACAACGCGGCTAACACAACCACTAGCGCCAAGGTAGGATTACCGACGAACAGCAGTGTCCTTTGAATCAAGGGAACCTCGATCAAAATATAACCGAGTCCCAGCCCACCGAAGAACACTAGCTGCAACACAGAAGGCCGATTGCGCGCGCCGCTCATCAACAAGAGATAGAGCAATAGAACAACACCCGCCGATATCAATAAGATTTGTAATGGCTGGGGCAAGACCGGATCGAGATTGAAGAAGAACGGACTCTCATCCGTCGTCGGAAAAAGGTTGTAATCCTTCTGCACCAGGAATTGATCGAGGGTGATCTCGTCCGTGGTGAGACCGTGGAGCAAATCTTCATAGGCGTCCGGTAAAAAAAGTGGCTGCATGCCAGCGGCTCGCCCGGCTTGGAACAAGACAGCCACATCCTGCTCGGTCAGAGGCGACTTCTGCAGAATCATCACGGACGTGCTTTGATTTGGATCATCCGAAGCGTACCTCAGCAACGCGGCGTGTCGGAGTGCGGTACCTGCACTGAGGCCCTCGAGATTGAGCGCTTTGATCGCAGAGATCAGTGCCCGCGTCCCTTCCAGCCCTTGATGGGCTACGATCGCCAAACGTCCATTCGGCGATAAATGATTCCAATACGATCGAAATGCTTCGGTGGTAAAGATATAGGATTCACTCAGCGCGCTGCTGCCCGGGGTTGGCGCTTGGGCATAGACCAAATTGAGATAGATCATGTCATAAACTTCAGAGGAGCGCGCCACGAAATCACGTCCCTCGGCAACGACGGTTTGAACGCCCGGCGCGTCGAAGATACCGCCGTCGAAGTCTGCATGTTTACGCGTGATATCCACCATGGCTGGATTAATTTCGACAGCCGTGATCTGGTTACTGCCCGCCAGCAGAGCTTGCAAAACATCTTTGCCCGCGCCAGCACCCAGGATCA
>DASWEH010000125.1:0-5819 GCA_036394895.1 Anaerolineales bacterium | reverse complement strand
GATGCCTATCGCTCCGTGCATCCGTATGACGCCACAGGCAACGATCCGGCCGCACGTCTGTCCATTGACCTTGCCGCAGGAGATCGCTGGTTGATCCCACTGACAGCCAAAGCCACAACCGATTGGTTGAAGACAAACGTTCCTGTTCTGGATTATGCCAATGCCATGGTTCCCTCACGCCAGCCAACCAGTGCTTCCGATGCAATCGTCAACTGGCAGGAGCATGTAGATGGCAAGCCGCAATATGACCCGCCGATCCCACCTCTTGCCCCAGCCAAATTTACAGGTAGTTTGTACCTTGTCCAAGGAAACAGGATATTGCCTGAATGCAATAACTTCAGCGCATCCTTGCAAAATAGCACAGGTACATTTGTCCGTTCTGTTGCCCCGAATGGTGCCGGGACAACCTCTGGCATGCTCGGTTATATGTTCTGGGCAGCGGAATGTCAGGGCACGCGCACTCCCTGCACGGTCCCGCCAACCACTTGTGAAGGTGGGGTTGGCGTAGGAGCAACAACGTATACCATTCCGATTCCAATGCCTCCACTGAGACAGCAATAGATACTCTACGATAAAATAAGCCCTGCAAGTGTCCCACGCTTGCGGGGCTTATTTTTTTGAAAAGGATTAACCATGGCAAACAAAGTTCTCAATTGGGGATTGCTCTCGACGGCACGCATCAATAATGCCCTCATTCCACCGTTGCGCGCTTCGAAACGAAATCGTTTATTAGCTGTTGCTTCTCGGACACAAGAGTCTGCTGAACAATATGCACGTGAGAAAAAGATCTCACGAGCCCATGGATCGTATGAGTCCCTGTTGGCGGACCCAGAAATCGATGTGATCTACAATCCATTACCGAATCATCTTCATGCCGAATGGACGATCAAAGCTGTCGAAGCAGGCAAACATGTGTTGTGTGAAAAGCCACTCGCGTTGAACGTGGAAGAAGTGGATGCAATGCAAGCCGCGGCGAGCAAACATGGACGGGTCGTTATGGAAGCCTTTATGTATCGCCATCATCCACAAACGCTCAAAGTACAGGAAATCGTGAAAAGCGGCTCGCTTGGGACCTTGAAACTGCTTCGCGGTTCTTTCAGCTTTTTCCTTTCCCGCGAACGGGATGTTCGGCTCGACCCTGCGATGGGTGGAGGTAGCATTTGGGATATCGGATGTTATCCGATCAGCTACGCGCGGACAGTGATTGGGAAGAATCCGCTTGAAGTGTTTGGCTGGCAAGTCACAGGCCCGACCGGGATCGATGAAACCTTTGTGGGGCAGATGCGATTCGATCATGATATCTACGCACAATTCGACTGCAGCTTTGTCATCCCATTTCATGCATTTATGGAAATCATTGGAAGCGACGGGACGTTAAATATTCCCAAACCGTTCCAGCCTTATGAAAATGAAAAAATCTATTTGACACATGGCGATGAGGCGGAAACCATCAAGATCAAAGGGCAGGAGTTGTACATTGGCGAAGTGGAAAATATCGCAGATGCGATCCTGCTCGGGAAAGAGCCGCGTATTTCACTTGAGGATAGCCGCGCCAACGTGAGAGTCATCACATCACTGCTCGAATCAGCACGAACAGGAAAGCCCATTTCCTGCCGCTAGACAATCCTCTCTCACTCGGCTACACTTGCGACATTCTTTTTCGGAGGACCCTGCATGGATTTTCATAACACTGATGATTCCTTAACCCGCCGCGTGAGGGCGTTCACTGACCGGGTTGCAAGGCTAAAAGCGAACGATCTACACTATTTCAACATGCCTGTGGCTGAGATTCTGCCCGGGATGAAAGTGCGCGTAAATGGACGTGAGATGGGGATGTATGCTTCCTATAGTTACCTCGGCCTGGTTGGGCACCCGCGTATCAACGAAGCCGCGCAGAAAGCCGTGGATAAATTCGGCACAGGTACCAACGGTGTGCGCATGCTGGCTGGCACGTTGACTCTCCACAAGGAACTCGAAGAGACGATTGCTAATTTTAAACACGCCGAAGCCGCAGTTACCTATTCTTCGGGATATGTCACCAATCTGACTGTCATTTCAGGGTTGATGGGGCGCGGTGATTATATTTTTTCTGATAAATTGAATCATGCCTCTATTGTGGATGGTTGTTTAATGTCTGGCGCCGAGTTCCGCCGTTTCAGGCACAACGATATGGAACATCTCGAAGGTTTACTCAAGAACGCGCCTGCGAATGTTGCCAAAATGGTAGTCGCAGATGCCGTGTTCAGCATGGACGGCGATATCATTGACCTGCCCAAAATAGTGGCGTTGTGCAAACAATACAAAGCCTGGTTAATGATCGATGAGGCCCATTCCGTTGGGATGCTTGGAAAGACGGGCACGGGCATCGAAGAACATTTCAATATGTATGGTTCGATTGACATCAAGATGGGAACCTTGAGCAAGACCATTCCTTCTGTTGGTGGATACGTGGCGGCAAACAAGGATATCATCACCTATCTGAGTCATGCCAGCCGTGCCTATATCTTCTCCGCTGCGCTGCCGCCCGCGCAAGCCGCGGCTGCGAATGAAGCCTTCAAAGTCATTCTCGATGAACCCTGGCGCATCGAACGATTGAATCAAAACACTAGGCAATTCATTGGTGGACTGAAAGGCATGGGATTTGACACCATGCTGACTGAGACTGCCATTGTCCCCGTATTGTGTGGTGAAGATGACGTGGCTTTTGCCATGACCCGCGAAGCTCAGCACAACGATGTGTTTGTGCTGCCCGTTGCTTCGCCGGCCGTGCCGGAGGGACTTGCCCGCCTGCGCGCCACCGTCACTGCCGCGCATGACCCAAGTGAGATTGAAAGAGCAATGGATGTGATCGGCGAGGCGGGAAAGAAGCTTGGTGTGATCAAATAGGAATTTATGAAAGCAACTGGAACTGCCCATCGAGAGATGGGCAGTTTTTTGGTTGGAACTGAAGACATTTAAACATTTTTCTAATAAATGCCATGTACAATGCTCTTAACTTTAGAAGGAGTTGATTTATGAGATGGCAGTGGAAATTAGGGACGTTTGCTGGTATTGATGTTTTTGTCCATGCAACCTTTTTGCTTCTTATTGGTTGGGTCGGCTACAGTTACTGGCTACAACATGGGACGTTGGCAAAGGTGATAGAGGGTATCCTTTTCATCCTTGCACTCTTTCTATGTGTTGTACTGCATGAATATGGGCATGCTCTCACCGCGCGCAGGTATGGGATCAAGACTCGTGATATTACCCTTTATCCAATCGGTGGGGTCGCGCGCCTGGAACGCATGCCGGACAAACCAATAGAGGAACTCTGGGTTGCCTTGATGGGACCTGCAGTAAATTTGGTCATCGCTGCAGTCCTCTTTACGATTCTTTATCTAAGTGGCAGCCCAACTCCAATGACCGACCTGACCATCACTTCAGGCTCTTTCCTAGCCCGTTTGATGACAGTGAACATCTCACTCGTGTTGTTCAACCTGATCCCAGCCTTTCCTATGGATGGTGGGCGCGTGCTCCGTGCGCTGCTTGCAATGCGCCTGGAATACGTGCGCGCTACCCAGGTCGCTGCGAATGTCGGCCAGGGACTTGCGTTTCTCTTAGGCTTTATTGGTCTGTTCAACAATCCCTTCCTGCTTTTTATTGCTTTCTTTGTATGGATCGGTGCCTCGCAGGAAGCCAGCATGGTGCAGATGAAAAACTCCCTTAGTGGGATCCCTGTCACGCGTGCTATGCTTACGGATTTCAAAACGCTCTCGGTGCGGGATACATTATCGCAGGTTGTAGGACTCATTTTAGCTGGCTCACAGCATGACTTCCCCGTGCTGGACGCGAACGGAAGTGTGGTCGGAATCCTGGAACGTGATCCCTTTATCAACGCCCTTGCTCAACGTGGGCAAAGCGTCCCGGTGGTCGATGTAATGCACCGTGACCTGCCCAGCGTTGACTCACATGACATGGTGGAGACAGCACTCATGCGTTTACAGGAAACGGGTGCAAAGGCACTTCCTGTTGTGCATGGCGGTCAGATGGTTGGTTTAATTACCACCGAGAACATCACGGAATTTCTGATGATCCGCTCTGCACTGAGGACGGCGAACGCCCTTCCGAATCCACCGGCATAATCGGTTTCACGCAGGATCCATACGGCGTGTATGGATATTGTCCCCCGCAATTACAGTGCTCGCTCCAGGATCAGCACCAATTCATTTTCGGTTAAGGCAATAGGATTTCCCTTGAAACTATTCGCCTTCATTGTCTTTTCCGCCGCTTCTGAGAAATCTACTTGCCTCATTCCGTATCTGGAAAGCGGAGGGATATTCAGGGCGTTCACCAACTCATTCATCCACCTTACACCGTCCCACACGCTTGCATCCTCGTCACCTGTCAGGATTCGAGCGATTTCGGCATAGCGTTTCAGGGCTGAATGTTCAGCCTGACGTGTTTCCAATGCCTTGATATTTGTCTCCATAACCAGGGGTAGCAAGCGCGCACAAAGTGCTCCGTGCGGTGCATGCAACATTCCACCCAACGGGCCCGCGAATCCATGTACCGCCCCCAGCGCGGCGTTTGCCAGAGCCAATCCGCCAAATAGACTTGCGAGCGACATTCCTTCGCGCGCCTCTTTATCGGTACCGTTCTCATAAGCGCGTTTCAGCGACCGTGCCGCATGGTACATCCCTTCGCGGCAAATGGCATCGGTCATCGGGTTTGCCTTGATCGATACAAAAGGCTCGATTAATTGTGTGAGCGCATCCAGCCCTGAGCTGGCTGTGATCTCAGGCGGCAGGTTGTACGTTAATTCTGGGTCAACCAACGCCAGGCGCGGCAACATCAGCGGACTTCGCAGACTTACTTTCACGTTTTGCTCCGTCGATTCGATCACCGCGTTACGGGTCACCTCGGAACCCGTACCTGCCGTGGTTGGAATGGCCACATAAGGCAGCGGTGCATTGACCAAAGGTTGTCCCTTGCCAATCACCTCTAGATAATCAAAGACATCTCCAGAATTGGTTACTAATGCGGCGATCGCTTTGCCAGCATCCAATACACTTCCGCCACCCAGACCAATAATCATGTTGCAATCTTGTGCCGTTTTCACGCCTTCACGTATGACTTCTACGGTTGGCTCGCCATGAACTTGAAATTCTGTAAAGGAGATGTCCAGCGCAGCAAGGATTTTCCTGAGGCGCGGGATCGCGTCCGACGAGTGCCCACATACCAAAAGCAAACGCTTTGCATTTTCCTCGACATGCTTGCTTAGCTCACTTAATTTTCCAGCTCCAAAAATGATTCGATTGGCTGTGGCGAATTCAAAGGAGAACATAGTCTTTACGCCTTTATTCGCGTGGAGTCCAAAGTCTCCTGACTTTGAAATTCCAACGACTGGAGTCGTCGGACTCCATTACTTACAAATTTTCGTCGCCGGGAAAGATGTTTGTATATTTGATTCCCTGTCTGGGTTCAGCCATCATCGGCATGACCTTATCACGCCAGCGCTTGTAATGAGTTGTCTCTTTATGAATGGCAGGAGCCTCCACTGTTTTATAGATTTCGACCAAGATAAACTTCGTTGGGTCATCTGTTTGTTGGATCACCTCAAAGCGCGCAATCCCTGCTTCCTTCACGCTATTGCTGGCATTCTCAATGGATGCCTGCTTGAAAGCTTCGATGAATTCAGGTTTGACACTTACATGAACAAGGACAATTTGCATTCTCTACTCCTGATCAAATCTCTATGGTTTCAACTGTTGGGTTTATTATAAGGGTCATCGTTTTGTTCTTTCTTTGGTCACTCCGCTCAGCATGAAAACAAAAAGAGA
>DASWEH010000124.1:0-4469 GCA_036394895.1 Anaerolineales bacterium | reverse complement strand
TGGTTCTTTCTGAAATCGACGATGCAGTGGCAAGAATAGCTGTATCGTTCATTTCTTCTGCACCGATCATCATCCCTTCGGCTTCTGCCAGCGCAGCATAGATTTTACGAAGCAATCGTTTTGACTCGCTGGGAGCTAATCCAATCGCAGCCAGTGTTTTGTCAATTTGAACAGTATGCTGGACGAAATGCGCTTCATAGCGATGCAATCGATGCTTGATCGGAAAGCGCGTTTCCTCCCAAAATGTAGATGGCAAATCCAGTTCCTGATCGGTAACTTTGCTGAACTCTTCAATAATGGCTGGGTGTAATTCTCGATGATAAGCTAGCATCCCTTCAAGCGGACCTTTTGTTAACGCCAAATAGGCTTCGTCGCTGATGCCCGCCAGGCGATCGGCATCTGGGTCAGATACCCTTTCAGGCGTCCAGGTTCCGGCTCGATGTTTTTCCAAAGCGTAACGAACGATGATCATGAAGTTGATCTCTGTACTCAAAATGTGAGCATACACTTGTTGAACGGGCCATTCTCCTTCGGCGGGAGCGCCCTCCGCGTCTTCATTCGATAAACCCAGTAGAGCAGCTTGCAGATCCATGTATGCGGCGTGGTACTGGCTCAGAATGTGCTGAGCCGGTGTCAGATTCATACGGAGCGCGGCAAGCGTCACGGCGAGATCACGCAGCTCCTGCAATGTCACAAAGAAGGCAAAGCGAACTCCTTCCTCATCATGATCTTTCCAAGTCCATTGGCGTTCCAAATCTTTTTCAGAGAGGGGTAACATCAGCGTTGTAAATTCTTGGACGGCGCGCTTCAATTCTGAGTTGAACAGCATGCTGCCTCACACGTACAAATCATTGAAATAATTGACCAAAAACACATTACACAATGCATCAGGCAGAGCATCCAGGACTTCATTGATCAATGCCATTTCACTTGGAAGTTCCGTTCCCGTGAGACCTGCAGTCGCTGCCAGTTGACCAAATGCGGCCTCGGGGTCAGGACTTTGAAGCGCCGCACCGACCAGCGCGCGGATCGCCTCGCTATCGATCGGCGTGGACTGTTTGACGATTTCCACACATTCGCGCAAATCCTTGAGCAGCGCGTCCACATTGTGGATTGTGCCATGATTGACAGAGATGTGCAGATTGCGCGGTGTGAGTGGGGTGGAAAACTGCCCCTGAATGTACCAGCCGCGCTTGCTCATCTCATCCGCAAGTTGATAGACATTGATCGTATCAGACTTGAACGAGAACATGCACATGGCAGGCTCGCCAAGTACCTGCAAATCTTTAATGGAATTCACGCCATCAATTAATTCTTTCGTCGCTTCTTGAACTTCTTTGACAATTTTCTTATAGCCCTCTTCACCCAGAAAATTCAAAATCGCCCAAGCACCTGCCATGGGACCACCCGTCTTTGAGCTAAGCACCGTTGGATTGATGAGGGTGTACGCTGTCGTATCTGTGCAGGCAAAGATTTGATATTTACGAATATCTTTGCTGCGATACATGACCACTGAACAACCTTTGGCTGCGTATCCATATTTATGCAAGTCTGTTGAGATAGACGTGACGCCTGGGACGGTGAAATCAAAATCGGGGACATCATCGCCAAGTTTGCGCATGAATGAAAGATGCAGTCCGCCGACACAGGCGTCAACATGGAATAAAAGATTTTTCTCCTGAGCGATCTTTCCGATCTCGGCAATCGGATCGATGACGCCCTGCGAGTAGCTGGGCGCGGAGGCAACCAATAGAATTGTATTTGGAGTAATCGCCTCGCGCATAGCCTCCGCACGGACTTTAAATGTTTGTGGATCAATATCCACAAGCACAGGCTTCACGCTTAAATAATGTGCTGCTTTATGGAATGCAGCATGCGCGGTCTTTGGCAGGACCATTTCAGGTTGTGTGATTTCTGGATGTTGAGCGCGTGCCCTGTCACGCGCGGTTTTCACAGCCAGTATGATGCTTTCCGTTCCCCCCGTGGTGAGATGACCAACCGCATTGGGGTCGCCACGCAATAAATTAATGGTGGCGCGCACAACCTCGGTTTCAAGTTTCAATAGAGATGGAAAGACCGTTGGATCAAGTCCGTTTTCAGAGAGGAAGGAAAGATAGGCTTCCCGCGTGACTTCGGCGGGATCCTCACCGGGACTGTAAACGTAACACCATACTTTGCCTGCCTTCCAATCCATGTCGCGCGCTTTGAAGGCTTGTAGCGTGTTGAGAATTTCTTCTTTTGAAAGACCTTGTTGTGGGATATTCATTTGTTCCTTTTGCGTTGAAAGCCCTCCTCAGAGGAGGGAGAAAGATGATTACGAATGTGTTTCGCGCCCCAGCGGATAATTCCACATGCACCAGGCAATAATTAACGCCGCGATGGCAGGTGTGATTCCGATCAGGAAGCGGATGCCCCAGATCGCCGATTGTGCTTGCACATCGCTACCCTCTGCAAAGCCAGTTACAGCTGTCACGAATGCAAAGAGCAGTCCCTGCGCGGAGAACGCAAGTTTGATAATGCCGCCGTTCATACCAAAGAACAATCCTTCACGGCGGAAGCCATGTTCCAGCTTTGAGTCTTCATCAATAATCTCTGAAATAACAGGGAAGGGCATGATCATCGAGTTGGCAAGTCCGGGAATGGTAAGCAGGGTTCCAAGCAAGCCGGTATAAAAATTATTGGCAAATGTCATCACAAGCAAGCCAGGGATAAAAGTGAGCGTGCCGATGATCCAGGTTTTGCGATAGCCGAGTTTTCCAACAATGGGACGCCATATCAGCAAAGTGGGAATGGCAAGCAGAATGGGTACACCGAGCAGGACAGCTTCCGTGTCACCGCCTCCCAGGTTTATACCAAATACACTGACCGTGCCCTGAATGCCCAACGCGTATTTGCGCCAAAACGGTAGCATGCTCGCGAGCAAAAGCCAGATATATTCCTTTGAGATATTTGCACCCAAAAACCAGCGGAAGGCTTTGTTGGCAAGCACGATTCGGAGCGAATGTCCAAGCCCAAACGATTGTTCCTTAGTTTCATCGATCTTTTTTTCTTTTACCCCGATCATCGCAATGAGATAACCGGCCGCGATGAGCGTGCCCATGATCGCGCCCATAGTGAAGTATCCCACTTCCTCTGCAAGGATAGGCGCAAGAATAAATGAGGCCAGCAATGCTACCGTGGCAAGAATCTCGCGCGTGGCAGAGAGATCAATACGATCGCGTCGAGTCGGCGCGATCTCGGGGAATAACGAGTTATAGGCAATGAACGTCAAACTATAGAGCGTATCGAAGATGAACAGGATCATTAGAAAATACGCACCCAGGATAAATGGGCTTTGTGAGGGTGGAGTCCACAAAAAGAAGAAGGAGAGCCCAAGGGGTATCGCACCAAACGCGACATAAGGCACACGTCTGCCCAATCTGGAACGCGTTCTGTCTGATATCTGTCCCATCAACGGATCGTTGATCGCATTCCACAAGCCATAGATGCTCCACAGTATTCCCGCCACGCTTGCGTTGAGTCCGAGCACATCGATATAATAAAAATTGATGCGATTTCCAAATACCTGATAAGCAATGGTATTTGCAAAATTGCCGAAAGAGTAACTAATGAATTTTAGGATGCGCATTTTTTTGTTTGCGGGCGTCTTTATTCCCGAATTCTCATTGGATTCCCTTAAACCTACAAAAGCCAGAGATACTCTCTGGCTCTAAAATAGAACTCACAAGGGTCTATAACATTCGTTTGCGAAAGCCATGTTGTGTGATAACACCGCGAGTGAGACGATGTACCTCTATTTTAGCAGAGAAAATAACCCCCATCTACGAAGTGCCGCATAATTTTCTTACCGCTTGTCTCATAAATTACTAGGGCGTGTATGCAAAATCCTCTGACATGTCGTTCTGAGTGAGCGGCGCCCCAGCGACACGACGAAGAATCCCGTATTTTGCCTGAGAACCAGCCTAGAATCGAGACTCTTCGCTCCGCTCAGAGTGACATAATCTTAATTTGCATACAGACCCTAGACTCTTGAAGCGAAGTGTAGGCTAGGTTTTCAATTTTTAGTTTCTGGTGTAAAAGCCTTGCGAAGATTGTTTTGAAAGAAACATGGCCGCTTATGAGGAACCTTCGCAAGGCTCATCCTGAGCGTTTTGCACCAAGGATTAGTTTAGATACACATGCCCAGCATGCGTGCGGCACTCTGTAATTTGAATTTTGAATTCAGCCTACTAATCCAATTAGAAAGTTAACCTATATAAGAGCCACGCGGTGACCCATGGAGGCCGTCATCCTCTGGTTGGCAAGCGACTTTAGATATTCATAAACCTGTATCGCCTCATAGCCCCCAGCCTGGGCATGCGAGATCAAAGGGATACCATGAGGTCCAGGGACATTGATCGCCTCGGGGTATGCCTCCAGCGCAGCCTCGACGATTTCCAGGTTACCGAGCATGGCAGCGGCAAAGAGAT